>WJIJ01000115.1 GCA_014730345.1 Candidatus Zixiibacteriota bacterium
ACTCGAGCCGGGGCGGAGCCGGTCGTTCAAATTAAAGATCGACTGCCCGGATAGTGTTTCCGGCGAGTACTATTCGGCGGTTTCATTTTTAGAGGACAATATAAACAAGGAACTCCCGCCGGAATTTCTAACGCCGAGAACCCAGTTAATCGCGCTGTCCAATCCTCGGGATGTAGAATACAAAATCGAAGTGGACAGTATAAGGGTCAAAAAGGAGGTAGACCCGAGATTAACGCTTCACCGGTTCCGGTTCAAGGTAAGAAACACCGGCAATGCCCATTGTTACGCGACGGGTTCAATGAGTTTCGAGCGCGAGGTCGCCAAGGGGGTGTTTAAACCTTATGGCACTGCCCAGGATTTCGGAAACCGCTATGGTTATCTTTTGCCGGAAACGGAAATGGGATTCGAAATCGATATGCCCAACATGGAACCCGGGTATTACCGCGCTACGCTCGCGGTAAGCTATGAGACAGGAGGTCAACCGTTAGTTCACTACCAGAACTTTAGAGTAAGGTAATTTATGTTAATACGAATGCCAAAAATAATATTTTTACTGATTATGATTTCAGCTTTAAACGTGTACGCGGGGGGTCATATATCAAAACCCGGCAAAATTACGGGCAACCCTAATGGGGCAAAAACGGCAACAACCGTAAAAACACCAATAATAATACTGGATAATCCATTGGGAGGAAATCCCGGCAGTCCGTATCCCGATTCGATACCACCTCCATCGATGGAAGTATCGCTCGAATGGACCGAATGCAAAATTCACCAGGTAATGCCCGATTCGGGAATAATGTTAACGCTTCCGGGTCATGTTTTTACTACCCATCCTTTATTATGGGAATTGAATCCGGCGAATCCTATGCCCGGGGGGCAGGCGCCGCTTAATTTTATCGAGGATGTAATGGGTGTTCCCGGTTCAGGCAATAATGATATCCCGCTGAGCTGGGATATTTCCCTGAATGGCGGCGATTATCAACCTTTAAGAGTCAACCCCGACGGCAAGATGTTAGTGAATTTCCCGCCGGGAGACCATCATTTCAATCTGCGGATATCGGGGTGCCTGCAACTTCATCAGCAGAATGGTTACTACAATCTACAACTTGAACAATCATTTGTACCGGAATTATAGTATTAAAGGAGTCCGCAACTTTGAAGATATTAAACGCTAAATCGGATATAACGGGGACACGGTGATGAGATTTGGATTATCAATGAAATCGGTTTATATCGCGGTATTTACCATAGCGTTATTGGCAGTCTTCGAGATTTCCTACTCCGGGGAGATGGATTATGCCGGGAAACGCGCGGAGAGATTCGCCAAGACATTGATCAGGGATTGCCATTATAACGAAGCTGAAAGTTTTTTAAAATCGGAGATAAGCAACTGCAGTAACCAAAGCGTTAAAATAAAGCTAATGTTCCTCTTGTCGGAAGTATATTCTGAATCCGGAGATAATGCATCCGCGCGGGAGGTGTTAAATAAATTAAAGGGTATCGTATCATCTGGTTCCGCGAGGGAGGACATCTTAAAACGGGAAAAACAGCTCAATAAAGCGAAGAACCTAACCCCAACTATTAAATCGGAAATAACTGCCACTTCCGAAAGAGCGAGTGAGGCGGACTCTCTTCAAAGGACCGGTGATTACGATACCCAATATATAATAACCAACTCGTTTTTCGAGACTGATTTGCGCCAGGTGCTGATGGACCTTTCGCTGGAGACGGGGATTCCCATTATATGGGACAATACGGTTGAAGGACTTGTAACCTATGAGGCGCTTGATCAACCATTGGAAACCGTTTTAAAAGCAATCCTCCTGCCGGTAGGATATACCTACCGGTATGATGACGGGACTTATATTGTCGGTTCCATAAGACCCACCGACCCGGCATTTGAATTAATATCGGAAACCAGGATAGTTACATTGTCAAATATAGACGCCGCCGAAGCGTTAAAGCTCCTTTCCGAGCACTTTCTTCCCTATGTAAAAGCATCATCAATCAAAAACGCCATCTGCATTACTGCCCCGGGTTCAATCATTGAAAGGATTGAAGATGATCTGGCGTTGATAGACGGGCCTCCCACGCAGGTATTAATAGATGTAGTTGTTACCGAGATAACGACCCAGGCTTTAAGGAAAATGGGGTTGGACTGGTCGATTACTAAAGCTTCCGGGAACCCATCCTGGAGCGTGGGCACCGATCATACCGACATCAGCAACAAAACAATTTCCGGAGACTATATTGACAATGCATTCGATTTCGGCGATTACACGGTGGAATTGCTGGGAGCCTTGGAAGCGATGGTGCAGACCGGGGAAGCCCAGATAAGGGCTAATCCGCGGTTGACCACCGTGAACGGCAACCGCGCGGAAATCGCCATAACCAAAGACCAGTATTTTGTTATTCAAACAAGCACTTCGCCCTCATACAACTACAATACGCTTCAATCGATAACGTCGGGAATCAAACTTCAAATAACGCCGTTTATTTCGAGTAACGGTGAAATAACAATCAAGGTAATTCCCGAGGTCGGTGATGTCATCGGTTCGGGTAACGAGGGACTGCCTGAGATAAGTGTCCGTTCAGCCAATACAACAGTCAGGGTTCGGGACGGGGAGACAACGACTATAGGGGGATTGAATTTTAAAACCGAAAAAACCATACAGAATAAAATTCCTCTATTGGGGAGTATTCCAATTCTTGGATATTTCTTCCGATATGATGAACGGGAAGTGAAAGATACGCAGATAGTAATATTTATTACTCCGTATATTCTCGATTAAACGGGATACTCAATCACCTTGTCGGGTCGAAGGTTACATAGATTTCAGTAATCCTGCCATCCCGCATTTTATATAATTCCCCAAAGCATTTATCTCCCGCGTTATAAACGATATATCCGCCATTTGAATCGTAAATCTCATGCTGGATATTCATCTCATTGAAATCTTTGGCGAAACTCCAGCATTCATCCATGAATTCATCGGCGTTATCGAAACTATCCCGGGGACTTCGGAATTTCAAATTATCGGCCATAAAAGACCGGGCACCTTCGCGGTCGTTTTCAATCCAGCATTTGAAATATTTTTCTATTATTTCTTTTGAAGACATTTATAACTCCAGGATTAACTAACAGCAATTCCCTACCTATTACATCAAATTAATAATTTAAAGAAGTGCAATCAAATGATTAATTAAAAAACGGGTTGAGAACTATCTCAACCCGTTGATTAATCCGAATTTTAAGATTTACTTGAGCAGGGTCATCCGCCTGGTAAATACATGTTTCCCGGTAGTTAACTTATAGAAGTAAATTCCGGAAGAATATGAGGACGCTTCCCAGTTTATGACATGGTAACCTTCCGGCAGATAGCCGTTAACCAGGGTTGTCACCTTATTTCCAAGCAGGTTATAAATCTCCAGGCGTACCGACGCGGCTTCGGGCAATCCGAAGATTATATCAGTAACCGGGTTAAACGGATTCGGGGCGTTTTGCAAAAGTTCGAAACGAGTCGGAATCATCCTTGAAAGCGGGCCATCACTATCTCCGCTCTCGCAAGCTAAGGTTACGACATTTTGATTCGGGTCGTAAGGATATGTATCATGGGTTACATCAGTAACCTCAAAACACCATTCACCGCCACAGTTCTTACTCTTATTGGTGGTAAATGTTACCGAACCATCGGAACCTGTACTGCCGTTAAAGTTTCCGCCTTCGGGTCCAGTAGCAATGGCATAAACTACGGCGTTTGACACCGGTTGATTATTGGAATCGTAAATATAAATCGTACCGATACCGGTGCAGTTTCTACCCTGTACTGTCCTCGTAACGACAATATTCTGCACATGGATGGTCATGCCTTCTTCGAGCACAGTAATATGGTCAGTCTTTGTAACCGTATCATTGCCATATTCGTTGGTAGCGGTTAATGAAACCGTGTAAGTCCCGACATTGGCATAACTATGAAGCGGATTTTGGAGATTAGAAGCATTTCCATCGCCGAAATCCCAGTTCCAGGCTACTGGATTATTAGTGGAAAGATCGGTAAACTGGACATCGAGTGGTACAATACCAGAGGTAGGCGATGCCGAAAATTCGGCTACTGGCGGAGATGGAGAAGTTGAGTATTCGATGTACATCTCATCGATGTATACAGCGTCCATTGAACTCTTATCCCATGAGCGGTCTGTATCGGTAACCCGGATATAAACATCGCCATTTATGCCATCGGGAAGCGATACGTTATATACCTGCTCCGAGGAGCTGGAAACAGTGACAAGAGGATAGAATGTGATATTATCGGTCGAATACTCGAACAGGAAGTTATCTCCATCGGAATTGTCGGGGCGGTATGCTTCAAGGTTGAAATCAGCCCATGAAGGAGCGTTAACCTTGAAATGCCACTTGTGCTCGAGATAACTGTAGGTTTTTCTCGGATGGCCGGTATAAGCGACCTCTGTAATTACCTCGTAAACATTATCGCTTGAATAGGTCGACGTAAAATCGCCTGTTACCTGTCCTGTTATGGGAATATCGCCAATCGCGTAGGACTGTTCGTTGGAAGGCTGAGTCACATTGATGTAATCCACCCTGGTCATTGCATCCGAACCGCATGAATTCGAGACTGTCAGGGCAACCGTGTAGGTTCCGGCATTCTGATAAGTATGGGATGGATTTTG
>WJIJ01000116.1 GCA_014730345.1 Candidatus Zixiibacteriota bacterium
AAAGGCGTTCCCTTTTCCGCCGCGGTAGCCTATCTTATCGCCGGCCCCATCGTTAACCCGGTTACTTTCGCGTCAACAGGAATGGCTTATCTCTGGGATTGGAAAATCGCGGTAATCAGGTTGTTGTGCGGCTACGGTATCGGCGTTCTGCTTTCGCTTATAGCAGGTAAACTTTATCCGGGTAAATCCGCATTAAATTACAAATTTCTCGACAATAACGAACACCCGTCATCTTGTTCATGCCATAACTGTAATCACTACGATCACCATCATGAAAAGCAACCACTCTCTAAACGCGCTGTTCAAGCGGTAAATCATGCCATCGATGATTTCCTCGGCGTGGGGCAGTATTTAATCATTGGTGCGTTTGCCGCGGCGTTAGCCCATACTCTGATTCCGGCGGATACGTTCGTTAAGCTGTCCAACAGCCCCGAAATTTCCATCGTGCTGATGATGGGATTGGCGGGAGTGTTGAACCTGTGTTCGGAAGCAGATGCTTTCGTTGCCGCGTCATTCCGGTACATTCTTCCGCTGGCATCACAGATGGCCTTCATGGTCTTCGGCGCGATGTGGGACCTTAAACTGGCGGCGCTGTACATGAGCTTCGTGAAGAAAGGAGCTTTCATTGTTCTATCGATACTTATCATTTTAAGCGTTTTAACAACCATGATAATATTGCATCACTCAATGGCGGTCAGTGTATAATGGCAAAATCGAAAACCAACATAAAAGTAGTTATTGAATCTATAATCCTGTTTTTGTGGGCATCCACTCTCATCTACCTGCTGTGGACCGGCAAATTCAAAACTTATGTCCAGGCGGGGCTGTGGTTCCTCCCTGCTTTTGCCATGCTCGTTTTGATAATCATGTACCTTGTTCGGGTCGCCGCGCTTGATGGTAATCATTCCGCGAAAAACCTGACATATAAAAGTTGGGCGAAATACATTATTATATTGGTTCCGGTAATCTACATCTTCGCCGCTCCCGCCAGCGGGCTTAACAGTTACGCGCTATCCAAACACAAGCTCAATTCCGTATCGAAACAACAGATGGTCATCGCCGAAATGTTTTCCGCTCTGGCAGTCGAATTCCCCGGGTTCGGAATCAAACCGCCGCATACAATAAACGATTCAGAACTCCCCCTCTCTCAAATATTCCTCGATGGCGATAAACTTTGCGGTTCGGAGACAGCAACTACCGGCAGGGTGAACTTGCGTCCGGATCTTCCCAATGGCTATCTCGAAATCTACCGCTATTCCATTATATGCTGTGCCGCCCATGCCATCCCCTTTAGCGTTATTGTTAGTTGTCCGAAAGAAATCCCCCTAAAACAGGATGAATGGGTAAAGGTTAACGGAGTCATCTCGACATTGCAAATTAACGGCGGGAAATATATTGGTATTGACGCCGATGATATATCAAAGATAACTCCCCCCGCCAATCCATATTTACCGCTGAGTTTTTAACATCGGGTCTTTATCATCCCCCTAAAGACCGCTTCCACTTCCCTAATTACCATGCCATTTTATGGTTTGACAAAAATTTACAATTATGTATATTTATAGTGATAATGGTGTTGCTCCCTTGATCGAACAGCATTGATTAATCGTTTTCTGCTATAAGGAGAAGTGTCATGGTTTTTAATCTACTTAAAAAAAGGGGCATTGATTCCGTAATATCTTTGCTAATACCGTTTTGTGCTGTTTTGCTCCTTTTATCAACGATGCTAATAATCTCGGGATGCGGAGATTCCTCAACCGATCCCTACTACCCGCCGCCCGACGAAAGTTCGCTTTTATTGAGCAAGTTAAGCGCTTCGATCGTACCCGGGGGAAACGAGGAGATAACTATATGCGCCACCAGCGCCAGCGGTGAATCGGATACCTGCCAGGTTTTAAGCTCGAACTCCAGTGTTGCTACAGCCGCCATTACCGATTCCACGATAACCATTACCGGAATAAGTTGCGGTACCGCCGATATTACAGTCGTTGCCAACAGCGGTTTGAGCCGCACTATACCGGTGCAGGTTTATAATTCATCCATCCTCGATGTCGGCGAGTTGAACATAACTTACGTGGATTCCTTCGAATACATCTGGCATGATGAAGGGAGTAACGCTCCCGGCAATTCAGCCTTTTACCACCCGGTTGTTCCCGATGGTTATCATGCTCTCGGTTCGCTGGGAGTGCCCAACTGGTCAAGCCCGAACGGAAAATACGCGATGATGGTAATTAAAGCGGATGACGGCTCCGACGCTTTAGCCGAACCAATCGATTATGAACTTATCTGGGAGTATAGATTGCAATTTATTCCGAACACCGTCATAGCCTCATTCTGGAAACCGATTCCCCCAAGCGGATATGTGGCTATGGGTATGGTGGTAACCAAGTTAGACAGTGTTCCTTCGTCCGACTATGTTGCTTGCGTCCGTGAAGATTTAACCATTGAAGCCGAGGCCGGCGCTTATATATGGCATGACGAGGATACGGGTATGCCCCGTGATTTAGGATGCTGGCGCATTGACCAGCCCGACTGCGGTCCCCATGACTATTGCTACCTCACCGCGGGAACTTTCATCGGGTGGAACAGCTGGTCGCGGCCTACTTATCACGATTTGCTCCATATACTCAAGGTGGAATTACCTACTCTCGCCGAGGGCGATTATCAATCATACCTGCCCCAACTCACAAGTTTCGAGGAGCCGCCCCTGGAATCACCGCCGATGATGGCCAAGGCAATGCTTGTTCCCTGCACAATCGTCAATGACCTGCAGTATTCAGGCAATCTCCGCTGGAGAATCGCCAACTCGCCCTTTTACCGCCTCGAACGTCACGTATTCTATAAAAGACTATATCATAACCACAACACTTCTTCCCAGCCGCAAACGAACATGGTAAGAATCATCTCCGGGGTAACCACCACCGAGAGCCAGCGATTCTGGGAGGAGACATCGGTCGAGATTTCCGTGGAAGCCGGAATCAGCGTCGGCGTGTTCGAAGGGAAGGTATCCACTACGGTTACCGAAACATTCGGCTATGAAACCCAGACCTCGGTTGCCGAGCTTGAGCAGAAGGAGATTGAAACATCGGTGAACACCGCGCCGGATCATGCCGCCGCGTGCTGGCAGAAATACAACAAATATTTCCTCTTCCGCCATAATGGCACAGACTTCGAGGTGGTTTACTCCTGGGAATTCGGTATCGACAGCTATGTAGTGGATGATTATTTCGAGGATTAATCCTGTGTTGTGACCGGCAAATCTTACTCAAATATCTCATTGAAAAACACGAGCATGTGCTTCCATGAACGCCGGTCCGCTGTTTGGTTATACGCCGCCCCTTTCGACGGGTCTTCTCCCGAATTGGGATTGGTGAAGCTATGCACCGCGCCGGAATAGGCGATAAATTGAAAATCAACATCGGCGGCGGACATCTCATCGAAGAACGCGTCCACCTGTTCATCGGGCACATAAGGATCCTCGGCGCCATGGCATACCAGTATTTTACTTCTTATATTCTCCGCTGCCTCTGGCTCAGGCGTATCGAGGTTTCCGTGAAAACTGACCACTCCGGCTATATAGGCTCCTGAGCGTGCCAGCTCAAGCACCGTGCCTCCGCCAAAGCAATATCCGATTGCGGCTACCCGCTTTTTATCGCAAAGCTCATTTTTCAAAAGCACATCGAGACCGGCATTGACCCGTGCGCGCATAAGGTCCCTGTCGGACCTGTAAATCGTCGCCTGCTCAGATGCTTCCTTCGCGTTACTGGGGCGAATCCCCTTTCCATACATATCAACCGCGAACGCCACATAACCCGAATCAGCAAGCTGGCGTACCCTCTTTTTAGTGTAATCATTTATCCCCGTCCACTCATGCACGACCAGCACTCCGGGACGTTTACCGCTTATACTGTTGTCCCAGGCCATGTAACCTTCAAGCTCCGTATCACCATGTTTATACATCACCGTCTTGGTGATAACTTCACCCTGAACCGCGGGGACCATGAGGAATATTATAGAAAGCAATAACGCTATTTTCACCACTACTCCTTTTTTAATATTAATGTTATACATCATTATCCTGTTTTCAGTTATCATCAATCCAATGAACATCTTCCGGAGATGTTAGTTCCCGTGTGCGGATTGCCTGTTCCACAATACCCTCGTATTTCCCTTGCATAATCCCCCGAAAAACGTATATTTATCAATTTAAAATGAACGATGTGATATGTCGCTAACGAGGATTTTGCTTAACGTGGTCGGATTTTTCGTTCTGCTCGATGGATGTATCGGGGTCAGTTCGCCGTCCACATCCCGGATGCTTATGAACGCTCTTATAGAGAAAGTCCCCGCATCTATTCTGCGGGTATTGAGCCTTTTCTGGGGTATTTTATGCGCGATTATCGCCATTGGAACGCTTACATCGGGACCCGAAAACAAGCTTATCCTCGATTACTTACTCACCATGGGAATGGCTCTGTTCGCCTTGGTCTATGTGCTGATTGCCTTTACATTACCCGAAGACCTTCGGGATTCAGAGTTCATCCGCAATATGCTGGAGATGCCCGACAGCAAATTCCGGCTTTACGAATCAGCAACTCTGGCTATGGGCATTTTTATAATTTTCATCTCGGTTAGATATTAATAACTTCAAAGATACAGGAAGATATGTTTAAAAAGATACTGATTGCCAATCGCGGAGAGATTGCCATAAGAATCGCCAAAGCATGCCATCAACTGGGCATCCCCACCGTAGGAGTTTACTCCGAACCGGACCGCAAGGGAAAACATATCCAGTTTACCGATGAGGCCTATCTCATCGGGCCTGCGGCGCCCACCGAAAGCTATTTGAACATCGATATGATAGTCCAAACCGCGAAGGACGCCGGTTGCGATGCCGTGCATCCCGGCTATGGTTTCCTCGCGGAAAACGCCGCATTTGCCGGAAGATGCGAAAAGGAAGGTCTGACATTTATCGGTCCCAAAGCGGAAACTATCAGCCTGCTCGGTTCCAAAATCGAAGCCCGCAGGCTGGTGCAGGACGCCGGCGCTCCGGTTATCCCCGGGGCCGAATTCGGCGAGGATGATTTCGAGAGTTGCCGCAAGTCCGCTAAACTTATCGGCTACCCGGTGCTGATAAAAGCATCGGCGGGCGGCGGCGGCAAGGGTATGCGCGTAGTGGAAAAAGAGGAAGACCTCGAAGAAGCTGTAGAGTCGGCATCGCGGGAAGCCAGATCGGCATTTGGCGACGGCACCGTTTACATCGAAAAATATCTCAAAAAACCCCGCCACGTGGAAATACAGATTCTCGCCGATTCCACCGGCGATTGCGTTTATCTCTTCGAGCGCGAATGCTCCATTCAACGACGTCACCAGAAAATAATCGAGGAAACGCCGTCCCCGGCCCTCGACCCGGAACTCCGCCAGAGGATGGGCACCGCGGCGGTCAAAATCGCCCAGGCGGCGAAATATGTAAACGCCGGAACTGTCGAGTTCCTTCTCGACGAGGATAAAAACTTCTATTTCCTCGAAGTGAACACCCGAATTCAGGTGGAACATCCTATTACCGAGATGGTAACCGGCGTGGACCTGGTCGCCCGGCAGATCGAGATTGCCGATGGGAACAAACTCCCCTTCAAGCAGGAAGAGTTGACCCAGCGCGGGCATTCGGTGGAATGCCGTATCTACGCCGAAGACCCGGAGAATAATTTCTTCCCGGCATCGGGAAAAATACTTCTTTGCGCCGAACCGGAAGGACCCGGCATACGTAATGACTCGGGAATTTACAACGGCTACGAAGTTACCGTTCATTATGATCCCATCCTCTCCAAGTTGGTAACTTTCGGAGAGAACCGCGAACAGGCATTGGACCGGATGGCCATAGCTCTTCGGGAATACGTGGTGCTGGGCATACGTAATAATATCCGTTTCCTCTACGATGTTATCAACCACGAGGAATTTCGCAAGGGAAACACCGATACCGGATTTTTAGAAAGGCATTTCCCGGAATATACCGCTCCCGACGGTAATTCATCACGGCTGGAGATAGCAATCGCGGCGGCGATGCACCATGAGAGCCGCAAGACAACCCGAACCGGTTCAACAGTAACGGCAACCGAACAACCGACGCCCTGGCAAACCCTTGGCGCATTCAGGATGCTTTAAAAGGAGACAGCAATGGATTTGATATATAAATCAGAGATAATCAGCGGCGAAATAAGCAAAACCGGCGACGGGTACCATCTTAAAGCCGGCGATAACGAGCTCGATTTTACCATTAGCGAACTTTCCCCGGGCATCTATTCGCTCATCTCCAATGGCAAAATCGTCAAGGCATTCGTGGCCTCCGACGATGAAAAAATATACGTTAATGTCGAGGGCAACACCTACGATTTCGAGATACCCAAAGACGATGCCGAACTTCGCTCCGAACAGGCCGGCGGCGAGGATGCCTACCAGGTACTGCCGCCCATGCCCAGCAAGGTGGTAAAGGTACTGGTAGAAGCAGGGCAGGAGGTAGCCGAGGGTACGGGATTAGTTGTGCTGGAGTCGATGAAGATGGAGAACCTGGTGAAATCGAAAGTCGCGGCAGTGGTTGAAGCGGTCAATTTCAAAGACGGCGACCTCGTCGATACCGGACAGGTGGTTATTCAGTTGAAAGCTGTAGAGGAGTAACACCCTATAAAATTTGTTCCAGCGAGTCTGTACCCGAGAACAAAATTCCCAATCTTGAACTAAACACTCCACACGTAGCGCGTTTTTCAACAAGCCCGTAGGCGGGATTCCGCGGCATACGCGCCAGCGTCGGAGCGGCATTTTTCCCCACAACTAAACATAGCGCAAACACGAAAAGATAAATCTTCCGCTACAGGATTGTACTGGGTTTTGGGGATTAACCTACACCGAAGTTTAACCCGCCGCCTGCTCCTTCACCGCGCTCCTGCGGGCAATATAAACAATCAACCAGATTATCAGTACAACTCCAATAAGAACCAGGACCAGCCGGAACCAATGATATTCGCTGGAGCTGGCGAATAAAAGCAATTCGCCGGCACGGAATTCCTGGTTGCTGAAATTCCATCGCAGGCGGTTTCCATCGATAGAATCGGCGTTTGTCGCCTCCACCCGCCCGGGGATCTCCAATTCAAGCGCGAAAATATAACGGTCGTCGCTGAACGAATTATACGCGCCCCAGATAGAAACTCCCCGTTCGCGTAAACCGTCATCGATTGCGTCCTCGGATTCCTTGATGGCATCCACTATCAACTCCCGGGAAAAACCGCTTCCGCCGGGATAATCCTCGAGAATCTCGCCGATGGTTACCGCCACCGAATCCCTTCTGCTCTCGAAGAACTCCTCGAAATCAGCATCGAGGGAATTATCATACAGGAAATGCCCGAACATATCATCCCAGAACTGGGTGACTATAACGTTAAGGGTGTCGGATGCCCTTTCAAGGGCCGCCGCCGATGAGCGCGACGGCGCGCGTTTGGATAATTGCCCGAAAAACGCTTCCTCCGCTTTGGGAAGTATCTCCGGAAGGTACATGATTATCGAATCAGCCTGCAGGCCGTCGTAGAAAACTTCCTTGTATTCATAACTGGTCTTGAAAAATCCGCCGTTTTTCTCCACCATGACCCGGTTACCGGAGAAAACCCCGGAATCTGAGCCGAGACGGCGGTAATCGGATATCCAGTCATCGTAATGTTTGGTTTCCAGCGACCACCGCGCCGAGTATGTGGAATCGGGATGCAGTTCGAAATCCGTCAAAGATGCCGATTCAACCGGTATCACATAATTGTCATCGATGTAAGCCCTTGCTTCGGCGGTATCGATCTCGGTTTTAAAACGGTTCTCCAGCGAATCGGTGTCAAACTGGGTGAGTACTATCCTTCCCTCGCGTTCAAGGGAAGCATCGGCGTGAACTTTGGATTTTAAAATAGTGTCGACATTCCAGGAGATACATCCCGGAATTACAGCTAACAAAAACAGGCAAACGATCAGCGCCGATATTCTGAAGCTAATCCGCCCCCGTGTCTTTTTATTGAACATAACTGCTCCTTGCTATTTGTCCTGGGCTTCGCCGGTCATGGGGACGAAGCGCACAGGAATAACATCCTCTCTGACAATCCCGGTATCGGATTTGGTAACGGTAATAAGCTCCTGGGCGAGTTTTCCGACCGGAAGAACCAGCGTGCCCCCATTGGCAAGTTGTTCCACCAGTTTAGGCGGGACATGGTCAGGCGCGGCGGTAACCATGATTGCGTCATAGGGAGCATGTTCTTCCCAGCCGCGGTATCCGTCTCCGCAACGGACATGTACATTATCATAGCCGAGGGAATCGAGAATATTTTCGGCGCGTTTGCATAGCTCGGGGACAATTTCGATAGTGTAGACTTCCTTCGCTATTTCGCCCAAAACCGCCGCCTGGTATCCCGAACCGGTACCCACTTCAAGAACCTTTTCCCCGCCTTTTAGTTTCATAAGCTCTGACATTAAGGCCACTATATAAGGCTGGGAGATGGTCTGGTTGTAGCCAATTGGCAGCGGGCCGTCTTCGTATGCATTATCACGGAGCTGTTCAGGTACGAACCTGTGCCGGGGAACATTTCCCATGGCTTTGAGAATCGCTCTGTTCTTAATTCCCCTGTTCTCAATCTGGCGGTCCACCATTCTTTCGCGATGTTTCTCATATTGCGCATTTTCATCTTTTCCATTACCTGAACTCATATCTCCTGCACTTTCATTTTTACCGCAGAATGAAAAGAAGGCCACACACAGCATAATTAGGAAGGGGAATATTATACGCGTAAACTTCATACTTTCTTTTCATCGAATTTTAATATTCTTAATTCTGCCATTCTTTTATTTTTTCGCGGAATTCGTTAATTTTCTCCCGTGCCCTGCTCTCATCCAGCGATTCGGCGGTGAGATGAAAATACGCCTGTTTCCTGTCCGGCCAAACCAGCAGGGATGTGTCATCCTCAACTAACCGGATGCCGTCAATCAACTGGCGTTCATGCTTATCGGTATAACTGATGAGATTGCGCATCACCTGTCCCTTTTTATTCCATCCGCAGGCGACCTGTTCCTTGACCATCGACAGCCTTTCCCATTCGCCGCGGATACGCCCCAGCGGGGTTTTAGAACGGGCAATCAGCTCGAGAATTTTCACCAGGGCGAACATGGCATCGGCTCCAAGCTGGAATCCGGGGAATATAAATCCTCCGCGGGTGCCTCCCACGAAATCGACGCCCTTTTTGTGGAACGCTTCCATCATCGACAGGTGGTCATTGCGGGTGCGGTGCACCTTCACCCCATATTCCGAGGCAATCCTCTCGACGCCCATGGACGCCGCCACCGGCACCGCTATTGATTTAACCTTATTCATCTGCAGGTACAGGGAAGTTACCAACAGCAATAATTTATCCGGGGAGACATAACGTCCGCGTTCGTCCACAACATCGAGTTTCTCCGCGCCGGTATTTATCATGAAACCCATGTGGGCGTTAAGCGACTTGACGATGGACGAAAGCTGGGATAGGCGTTCATCGATTTTAGCCCGGGTCTGGAACTGGCGTTCGGGATCCTGGTAGGCATTGAGGGATACCGTTTCGATTCCCAGGGCGCCTAAAATCGAAGGGAATATATCGCATGCGCCTCCGTATGAATAATCAAGCACGATTTTATAATTCATCGATTTGATAACATCGGTGTCAATCGCCTTAAGAAAAGCCTGTCGGTAGTTGTCAATCACTCTCTGGGGATAATCTATTCTACCTGTTTCATTGACCTGCGCCCTGCGGAAATCCTCGCGAAGGAAAAGCCGTTCGATACTCTTGGACTTGGATTCCGGGATATCGATTCCATCGCCGTCGAAAAATATTATATCGATAACCTTTTCATCGAAGGGGGAGCGGCGGACATGGAATCCTCCGGAGGAAGTGCCATACCGAAGTTCATAGCGCAATACAGGTATTGGAAGCATCTGCAAATCGCTGACATTGATTCCCGCTGAAAGCAATCCGCAGTTAACGGCGCGGTTTATCATCCGCGATGAAAGCCCGGCATCACGGCAACAGAGAACATTGCTGTTCTTGCCCAGGTACGCGCCGTAGGCGGCGCCAAGTTTGGCGGCGAATTCCGGGGTAAGTTCGGTGTTGCCGATACCGGAAACTTTGGCGTCGTAGAACAACGCCCTGTTCCAGGTTTCGCCCCAGACAAGCGACGACGATAATATCGCGCCGGCTTCAACCTTCTTATCCGGCCATACCTTTACATTCGCTTTGACCGTCGCCCCGTTCCCGATTTCGCAATCCTCGCTGATAATAGCATTTTCGTTTATGTGGGCGCCTGCGCCTATTTTGGACCGGGAGCATATTATCGCCTCATTGCTGACCGCGTTAGCTCCCATTTCCACGTCATCCCACACTACCGTGCGGGTTAGAGATGCTCCCTGGCCTATTTTACATTTCGCCCCGATAACTGAATTGTATATCCTGGCCCCGTCGGCAACGTTAGTACCATTGCCCAGAATAACCGTGCCCTTGAATTCAACATTCTCCTCGATATGCACGTTTTTATCCGCCCAAATCTTAGCCCCGTCCTTTTCAAGAATATTACCGCTGATATCAACCTTAACTTTGCCGTCAAGGATATCCTGATGCGCCCTTGCGTATTCATCGAGATTTCCCACATCCCGCCAATATCCGGGAGCCACAAAGCCGTAAAGAGGCTCGCCCCTTTCCAGCATCCCCGGAAAAAGGTCCTTGGAAAAGTCATACTCGGTTTTAGCCGGGATAGATTCCAGGACTTCCGGTTCAATTATATATATACCGGTATTTACTGTATCACTGAACACCTGCCCCCAGGTAGGTTTCTCCAAAAACCTTGTAATCCGCCCTTCGTCGTCGGTGATTACCACGCCAAACTGCAATGGATTCTCCACCCGGGTCAACACCATGGTGGCTTTGGCTTTCTTGGACTCATGGAAATCGATAGCCGCCTTCAAATCGAAATCGGTGAGAACATCACCTGAGATAACCAAAAACCGGTCATCGAGAAATTCCTCGGCGTTTTTTACCGAACCAGCGGTTCCATAATCAGCCGCCGCCATTTTATAAGACATTTTAACACCGAACTTGGAGCCGGTGCCGAAATAATCGGTTATATCATCAGCCTGGAAATACAGCAGGGATATCATGTCCACGAAACCATGTTGCTTCAACAACTTAACGATATGCTCCATCATCGGCTTCCCCGCCGCGAAGACCATGGGTTTAGGTATATTTAAAGATAAGGGCCGTAGCCTCGTTCCGAATCCGCCTGCCATTATAACAGCTTTCATATCTTCAAAGCCTCCATCTTCTTAGTTCTTTTGGGCAATGTATTATAAACTCCCATCGAGGTCAACTAATTTGGAAATATGGTCCTTAACCTGGTCAAAACTATTAAACTCAAAACATCTATGATTGTTCGTCCGGCAATATTCAAGCAAATCTCCCTTAGCGAAAACAACATCCGAATCCTCAACAGCGCATCTGTCCGAAAGCCCGTCGCCGGCGAAAATTACATGATCATAACGCTTCTTCAGTTCTCGGATATGATAACCCTTGCAGTTAGCGCACCTGCCGCAAGTATGCCCGTAAAACGGAAATTCCGGAACGCATGAGCTATTATTTATTTTTACCCGATTGCTGTAAAAAGGAATCTCCAAATCGTATTTCTCGAGTATCAACCGGATATAATAATCCATCCCGTCACTAAGGATAACTGCATAAATCCCATTCCGGTTCAGGAAAGAATACAAACCGATAAAATCGGGTTGTATCTCCTGCTTAAGCACATATTCTCTAATTTCCGGCTCATTCGCCGAGATGAGGGCACACTCCCTTTCGAAACACTCCTTCGATGATATCAATCCCTTTTTCCACTCGGCAACAACCTCTCCGCTCCTGCCGGATGAGAAATGATCAAACAGCCTGTTGCCGATATCAATTTTGGTTACGGTGCCGTCGAAATCGACGGCTACCGCCACTTTATCAGGGGATAGCATATCGGGTTATTAGTTCCACTGCGACCTGTTATCAAATTACGACACGAACGAATTCGCCTTTGCCGAATACGCCCAGCACGAGGTAATATATGGACAAACCGGCGGAAAGGACAGCTAAATTCGATGAAAAAAACGAAATTAGAAATAAAGGGATATTGAATCCGCCTTCAAGCGTATTAAATAGAAAATAACTGCTCAACAACCACGACCCGATTAAAAACGCGCTTGTTAAGAGAAATTTCACCCCGAGTTTTCTCAGCTTTCCTTTCGAGTATGCCTTCCGGGGAACCATCTCCGGCAGAAGATATGAGGCAATCTTTTCCATCATGCCTGTATCTTTCTTCATTCCCACCCGCTCCGTAAACAAACAGTATTTTTTGCCTTCATCCCGGTAGAGAACGAATTTATCCTCCTCGAAATACATCTTTATAGTATTCAACTTTTCATTGAACTGTTCACCATCCGCGAATATCGTATCGTACCGCGGTATCTTAAAACCATCCGGTATCCTCTTTTCGTTTAACTTGAAAAGTTTCTCTATGCAAAAATAAATGTATTTATCCACGAATTCCGTGATTGCACTTCGCCGGCAATGGCTGAACTGGGTTATTTCGTATTCAGAAAATATCTCCCCCTCGGCTTCGAAATATTCCCTTTCCGATTTATAAAGGCTTTCCCATCCCCCCCGGCCCCATTCGTTAGACTTCCGTATATACTCAGCATGTTTATCCGAAGCTTCATTCGATGTGATGTAGAAATAATCGATTTTATCGTTGATTCCGTATTTAAGTGAATCGTCCTCAATCGATTCGGGCGTATAGGCAAGGTATCCGTCAAGAATACGCACACCCCGCTTCCATAGTTGATAGCGTTTTTCTTGAAGATGGCGCGCCTGCGGGCGGTAAATACCATTGTAGGTAACCTGTACAAGGTGCTTTCCTTTAAGTATCGACCGCAGGACCTTTAACAGGGTTTCGTGGGGGGTGAAATGTATCTTCAACCCATTGTGATCGAACTTAATATGAACATGCTTTTTCTCATTGTAAAATGGAGCGCCTACCGTAACTCCATATAACCCTGTCTTTTCCTCCCTGAAGAACCGCAATGACAATTCAACTTCTTTCGATTTGCGGGACGCTTCGGCGTAAAAAAGATAGATGAACTTCTGGAATAGATAGTATCCCACAACGATCAAAATCAGCAGGCTTATCGATTTTATTAAAAAGATGTCCATTTTTTGAGAGATTTTAGGTTATAGTCAAATACCTTTATGATAATACCCTTCTTCATAATTATATCGGCAGGCGCGTGAGGTTATTATAAGAAAACTAAACATTTATCGCAGGATCCAATAAAGTTGGCTATCGTTGGTTTTTAAGCCGTAAAACTCCGCAGAAATTCACGTACTATCGATGTTTCCGGCGAGGACAGGAACTGCTCCGGCGGCGAGCACTCGATTATTCTGCCATCATGCATAAAACACATATTTGATGCCACATCCAGCGCGAAATCAAGCTCGTGGCTTATTATTATCATGGTCATACCTTCCTCGGCAAGCTTCCTGATGACCGACAATACCTCCGCGGTCATTACCGGGTCCAGCGCCGATGTCGGTTCGTCAAATAGCATAATTTTGGGCATCATGCACAACGCCCGCGCGATCGCCACCCGCTGGGCTTGTCCGCCGGAAAGTTCCTGCGGGTACGCCTTTGCTTTCCCGGACAGACCTACCTTGTCAAGGTATTCCATGGCGAAATCCACAGCTTCCCTATCAGACCGCCCCCGCACAATCTTCTGTGCCAATGTAAGGTTTTTTAGCACATTGAGGTGGGGGAAAAGGTTGTAATGCTGAAACACCATACCGGTCTCACTTCGTATGCGGGCGATATTTTTACGGTCTCCGTCGAGGGGCACCCCATCGATGGTAATCATCCCCGAATCGATAATCTCCAGCCCATTGAGACACCTTATAAATGTACTTTTGCCGGAGCCGGAATAGCCGAGGAGAACATTAACCTCACCCGCGCCAACTTCCATCCCGGCGCCGTTCAGCACTTTAAGGTCCCCGAAGCTCTTGTGGATGTCGATTGCCTGGATCATCAATGTGATACCCCGTAACCCTTCATCCTGAATCTCTTCTCCAAAAATGCTACCAGCCGGGAAAGACTTAAAGTCATAATCAGGTATATCAAACCGACCATCAACCATGTTTCAAAATCTATGAAAAATTGAGAATAATATTCCCGTCCGGCACGGGTCAGCTCCCGAAGCCCGATTATGGAAACCAGCGAGGAATCCTTTAGAATGGCGATGAATTCATTTGCCACCGGGGGTATTATCATCCGGTTAGCCTGGGG
>WJIJ01000117.1 GCA_014730345.1 Candidatus Zixiibacteriota bacterium
ATGGGTGGAACTGTTCATAAGATCGCTTTCTACCAGCGGGGTATTACCGATTTCAAACGGCCGCTGACCGAGATAAAGGTCGAATTGACCGAAGGTTTCGATTCACTTTTGGCCGAAGGCCTGCTTGATTCCTCTTTGTATGTTAATCCGAAAAATCCGAAAGAGCTTCTGCCTCGATATGAATGGCCGGTTGAGCTTGATGGTCTCTTTATTCCGGGTTACGCCGATGAAGTGGCTATGATAGCTCCCCAGGTAATTTTCGGCAGGATGCAGACAACAATGCTCGGTACCGAGGGTTGGTCGGATCCAGAGGTTTTGGGGTCTGCGAAGGGCTATCTTGACGGCTCCTATTTTGCCACAGACTTTTTCCCCTTCGAGGACGACCCCAAGTGGGCGGAGTTTACTGCCAATTTCAATGAACATTACCTGGTGGACCCCAGCCGTATAGCGGGTTTGTGCTATGATGCCGCCAAATTAGCCCTCAATGGCGCGCAATCGCCGGATTTAAGCGGCTATTTATCATCGGTTTCCGAATACAGGGGCGTTAGTGGAACCGTCACATTCAAGGGCGGAAACGGTCTCAACAGAGAAGTTATATATTGTAAGATAATCGACGGCGAAGTTGTGCGCGCCGAGTATTAAATGGGAAGGTTATAATGCCGGAAGATAAATCCAAAAAATCATTACTGAAAATCAAAATCGGCAACGAAGTAAAAGAAGTCTCCTATGAAGAATTAGTTTTATCCAACAATCTCGCAACCGAGGTTTTGGTATCACTGTTAATAGAAAAGAAGGTTATTGAGCCCCAGGAATATTTAAAGAAATTACAGGATGTCCGCCAGGAAAGATACAGAGACGAATCCGAATTCTGATTCGAATCGAAACGAGGAAGAAACTTTGACATACGTGAACCACCCCGCCGCCTGCAGCGCCAAAAGGACCGCGATAGTAGTGCTCTTTTTGCTCGCGGTTTTCGTGGCGGTTTACTTTACCACCGAAAGCGTTGTGCTGACCGCCGTCGCGGTGCTTATCATGGTTGGTTCGCTGGCATCGTTTTTCCTGCCGACCACATACATATTCGATACCGAAGGCCTTCATATAAAAACCATGTCCGGTAAGCGCAGTTTCAACTGGGGGCGTTTCCGCAGTTTCTATCCGGACAAAAACGGCGTTCTGCTCTCCCCCTACCTCCGGCCCAGCCGGCTGGAAAACTTCCGCGGAGTTTATATCCGGTTTGCGGATAACCGCGAGACGGTGCTGGAATATATCGATAATAAGTTGACCGCCAACCGTGCGAATGATGAAAAAGGGGAGGATAATTAATGCCCTGGTTCCGAGATTTCTTCAACATCGGGAAAACTCATGTTGATCCCAAGGAAAGACTGACTGAAGAAGAACTGGCCGCCATTGACGAGATGAGCCAGGCGATTGTGAATAAACATCTCACTGTAGCGGCTATTATGTTCCTCGAGTCGGTCAAACCGATGAACTGGATTGGCTCGCAGGGTATGATTGTCGCCGAACCCCTGGCCCACCCGATACTCAACGCCATGGGGGGGGTAATAGGCTTTGAGCCCATCAAGAAACTCGGCAAGAATTACCATGTCCTCCAGAGGGCGTTCGAGAAAAGGGAAACAATCGAGATTATGCTCCAGAAAATCGAGGAACTCGATGCTGTCCAGTATCAAAAAGAACGGGAATTGAAGAAATTAAGAAAAAAGAATAAAAAGGGTTTTCTCAGCAGATTCAAGCGCAAAAAGGAAGGTGATAAATCTTAAAGTGTTGCTATAACGTTTATTAATTATTATAATAATAGTTTGGAGTGTGAATTAACCTTATGATGTTTTGGATCTTCATCATGATTATAAATAGCTAAAGAGGTTATGGATATGGAGAGAGTTTCCCTGTTTGTTGACGGTTCCAATATGTTTTACTCGCAAAGGGAGTTAGGGTGGCATTTCGAGTACAATAAGATATTGCAGTATTTCATTAAAGACAAAGAACTCATTAACGCTTTTTACTATACCGGCTATGACGGTGATTTCGGTTCGGAGAGAGAGGATTTCTTCAAAGCCTTGATGAGGATGGGGTTCACCGTCCGGGTCAAAAAAATTAAAAGTATGTGGGATAAGAAAACCGGGCGGGAAATAGTTAAGTCAAATCTCGATATCGAGATTGTAATCGATATGTTCAATACTATAAATCTATATGACACAGCGATTCTGTTCTCCGGTGACGGCGATTTCGAACGGGCGGTCGAGTTGTTGAGAAGCCGGGGTAAAAAGGTTATCGTGGTCGCTGTTGATACCATGACGGCTCTCGAGTTGCGCAACGCCGTGGGGCATAATTTTATAAACCTGCGTGACATGCGCGATGATTTCGAGAAAATCCGTTCACACCGGGCCTACAATAATCATAAATACGATTATTACAACAACGATAATTCCGAAGATGACGACTACCGCAATGGATACAGAAACGGGCGTTATTCCGATGAGGATGAGGAAGTTGAGGTGAATTCCCAAAACCGCTTTCGTATGAACAGGTCCCGGGAGGAATCCGGGGAAGATAATGTAGTCCATCGCTCCGAGAATTATAGAGGAGATGAATAATCGTTCAGTTACTGAGAAAATAAGTACCTATTACAATTTGGGGAAGCATATATGGAAGGAATGAAACCTGAAGATATCAAAGTAATACTGGCCACTGACTGCGGCTCAACTACAACCAAAGCGATATTGATTGAACAGCGCGATGGCGAATACCGGCTTATAGTTCGGGGCGAAGCTCCCACTACCGTAGAAGCGCCCTTCGAAGATGTTACCATGGGTGTTTTGAACGCTATCGCGGAGGTGGAAGAACTCTCGGGGAGAAAACTTCTCGACGAGGAACACCGGATAATCGCTCCGGCGAAGGATAAAGTCGGTACGGATATTTATATATCAACATCCTCTGCCGGCGGAGGCTTGCAGATGATGGTTGCCGGAGTGGTGCGTTCCATGACCGCTGAATCAGCCGAACGCGCCGCGCTGGGCGCGGGAGCTATTGTGATGGATGTTATCGCTTCCAACGACAAGCGCCTGCCTCACCAACAGATTGAGCGAATCCGACATCTCCGTCCGGATATGATCCTCCTCTCTGGAGGAATTGACGGTGGCACCACTACCCACGTTGTCGAGTTGGCGGAGCTGATTTCCGCCGCCGATCCCAGGCCCCGCCTGGGTTCCGGGTATAACCTGCCGGTCATTTACGCGGGCAACAGCGAAGCGCGCCCCGCTATTAAAGAAACCCTCGAAAACAAGGTCGCGCTGGATATCGTGGATAACCTCCGCCCGGTACTGGAACGGGAAAATTTGCTTCCCGCCCGCGAGAAGATCCATGACCTGTTCATGGAGCATGTTATGGCCCAGGCTCCGGGTTACGGAAGATTAATGTCCTGGACCGACGCCCCTATTATGCCTACTCCCGGCGCCGTTGGATTGATTATCAAAACTATCGCGGAACTGGAGGACATTGAGGTTGTCGGCGTTGATATCGGTGGAGCTACAACTGACGTATTCTCCGTATTCCAGGAAACATTCAACAGAACGGTATCGGCGAACCTCGGGATGAGTTACTCGGTATCCAATGTTTTCGCGGAAACCGGCGTGCCCAATGTAATGCGCTGGGTTCCCTTTGATATGGATGAGCGCGACCTGCGTAACCGCGTGAAGAATAAAATGATACGTCCCACTACTATTCCACAGTCCTTGAAGGAACTGGTGTTCGAGCAGGCTATCGCCAAAGAGGCCCTGAGGCTGGCGTTCATACAGCATAAAAATTTCGCCACGGTTCTAAAAGGCGTTCAACAGCAGAGAACCATTGCCGACGCTTTCGACCAGCAGGTCGGCGGGCAGACTTTGGTGAATATGATGGACCTTAATATGCTTATCGGTTCCGGCGGTGTGCTTTCACACGCTCCCCGTCGTCAACAGGCGGCCATGATGCTTATCGATGCTTTCATGCCCGAGGGCGTTACCAGGCTGGCGGTGGATTCGATATTCATGATGCCCCAGCTGGGTGTACTCTCCACGTTGCATGAAAAAGCGGCTACAGAGGTTTTCAATAAAGACTGTTTGATCCACCTCGGCACATGTGTGGCTCCCGCAGGGGAGATCAAGGGCTCCGGGCAGGTGCTTGAATATAGAATTGAAATGCCCGGCGGCGGTGTAGAGGAAGGTTCTATTAACGCCATGGAGATGAAACTCATAAAGCTGGGTATTGACGAGAAAACAAACTTGCCGGTCAAAGCGAAAGCTTCTTTAACGCCCGCTAAAAACCTTGATTTGGGCGCGGGTAAAGGCCATAAGGTTACCACCGATGTTTCCGGCGGCGTGGTAGGAGTGGTGCTTGACGGACGGGGACGCCCTTATGCTCCGGCAGATGATAAAAAAGTCCGCGTTGAGAATCTTAAAACGTGGATGGCGGAGCTGGATATTTATGACAAAAGCGCCCTGGAGGAGTTGTAGGCTTCAGAAATTAGTTTTATAAAAGGTAGAGAAAATGTTGTTTGTTAATAATAGAGGTGTATAAATGGCACATGCATATACTCCTGGTTTAAAAGTAACTGAAAAAACACTGCTTTCCAAGCGGCGCATCCTTCCCCTCAAGGGAGAAGTCGTGGTCAAGGTTGGCGATAAAGTGAGTCCCGATGACATAGTCGCCAAGACCGAACTTCCTGGAAACGTGGAACCGATGAATGTCGCTAACATTCTCGGCGTTCCTCCGGAGGACGTCGAGGAATGCATGACTAAAAAGATCGGCGAGGAAGTTGAACAGGGAGAAGTTATCGCCAAATCGAAATCATTCTTCGGGCTTTTTACATCCACGTGCAAAGCCAAAATCGGCGGCAAAATAGAGAATATATCGTCGGTTACCGGTCAGGTCCTGCTCAGGGGCGAACCCATACCCGTTACGGTAAAAGCCTACCTGAAGGGTGAAGTAACCGAGGTAATTCCTCAGGAAGGTGTTGTGGTAACTACCTGGGGCTCCTTCGCTCAGGGTATTTTCGGAATTGGTGGAGAAACCCATGGCGAATTGAAGGTAGTCTCTCCTGACAGCCGGACTATTCTAAACGATTCAGATATTAACGACGATTTGAAGGATAAGATTATCGTCGGCGGTTCGCTGGTAACCGCTGATGCGTTGAAAAAGGCGATTTCTGTTGGAGTACGCGGAATTGTGGTTGGCGGATTCAACGATAAAGACCTCCGCGATTTCCTCGGCTATGACCTCGGGGTCGCTATTACCGGTAATGAAGAAAAAGGAATTACACTGGTAGTTACCGAGGGATTCGGCGAGATTAATATGGCCGAGCATACCTATAACCTTCTCAAGTCCAAAGAAGGCCAGCTTGCTTGTATCCACGGGGCTACCCAGATCCGCGCCGGCGTTATCAGGCCGGAAGTGGTAATACCGCTGGAGGGCGATGTTCACGCGAAGGATGAAAAAGTAGCCGTGGCCAGCAAGGGGCTCGAAGTGGGTTCGCCGGTTCGTGTTATTCGACATCCATATTTTGGAGTTATTGGCGAGGTTACTGATTTACCCAGCCCTCTCCAGAAATTGGAATCCGAATCTATGGCGAGAGTTTTGGAAGTTGAATTGGAAGGCGGTAAAAAGGCTATAATTCCTCGAGCAAACGTTGAATTACTCGAAGAATAATACTTCCCCGTTTTCTGTCGATAACTTTAGTAGTTGATAGCTATAAAGTTAACACAGAAAACCTTTATATCGCCGCTCCATAATGGCATTGAAAAAAACGAAACTATCGGAACTGTTCGATTACTGGCTCAGGATCCGCGATTATTACGATTTAGCCGTGAAGTTGATACCCGAAGAAAAAATTGAGTGGAAACCGAAACACGCTCCCAATTCCTTCGGCGATATCCTCAGGCATACGGTTGAGACAACCAATTGGGGGCTCGCGGCTGTTGGCGGAAATCCGCATCAATTCAAACGTTGCAAGAAGAGCGAATTCGCCACCAAAAATTCCCTTATCACCGCCCTGGAGAAGAGCCGGTTGCAGTTGTTCACCATGCTGGCCAACAAATATTCGGACGATTTGAATGAACCGGTGATGCTTTCCAGCGGTAATGAAGCTACCCTCAAATGGCTACTGTTCCATCTTATGGAGCACGATGTTCACCATCGGTGCCAGGTTTTTATCTATCTGCGCTTATTAGGAATCAATCCACCTAAAATTTAGAAGTAATAATGAAGTATAGAGCATTAGTTTATAATATCGGCCAACTCCTCACATTGAAATCGCCAAAGAATGCCCCGCGTACCGGGCGGGAGCTGTCGGAGCTCGGCATAATCGAAGGCGCGGCAATACTCATCGAGGGTGAAAGGATTATCCGGATCGGCGCCGAGAAGGATGTCATCAAAGGAATCCGCCGCAATACTATTTCAAAGGAGTTCAATGCTAAAGCGATGATGGTATCGCCGGGATTTGTCGACCCGCATACCCATCCGGTGTTTTTCGGCACCCGCGAAGAGGAATTCTGTATGCGTCTTGCCGGTAAAAAATACATGGAAATCGCCGCCGCCGGCGGCGGCATCCGCAATTCATCCAGACGTTTTCGGAATGCTTCTAAAGACGATATAACCAAACAAACACGACTTGTGCTTAAGCGGCTGCTCAAGCATGGTATAACCACTATTGAAGCCAAATCCGGTTACGGCCTGTCATTCGAGTCGGAAATTAGAGCGCTGGAAATAATCCGTGATTTAGATGGTAAACAACCGGTGGATATGGTGCCAACCTTTCTCGGCGCCCATGAATTTCCAGATGAATACCGCGAAAATCGCGAGGAATATATACGGATAATCATTGAGGAGATGCTGCCGTATGTGGCTAAAAACAAACTCGCCGAATACTGTGATATTTTCTGTGAAGTCGGAGTTTTCGATATTGAACAATCCCGAAGGATATTAAAGGCGGCTCAGGAACATGGTTTGAAAATACGCATGCACGCCGATGAAATTGAGCCTATCGGAGGAGGCGAGTTAGCCGGGGAGTTGAAAGCCGCTACCGCCGACCACCTCGTGGCTATCTCCGATGAAGGAATCCGGAAAATGGCTGAAAACGGAGTAATGCCGGTGCTTCTTCCGGCGACGACGTTTTCATTGAACAGCAGTAAATACGCCCCCGCGCGCAAAATGATAGATGCCGGCCTGGCAGTTTGTGTTTCCACCGACTGCAACCCCGGTTCGTCGTATACTGAATCGGCTTCATTTGTAATCTCTCTCGCCTGTTTGCAACTGAAGATGTCCCCCGAGGAAGCGTTTACCGCTTATACCATTAATCCGGCGTTCTCATTGAACCGGCAGAACCGGATCGGCTCTATCGAGGAAGGAAAACTCGCCGATTTGATTATATGGGAAACTCCGAATTACCGGGAAATCCCTTATCATGTCGCTGTCAACCTGGTAAAGAATGTCATTAAGCGCGGAAAGAAGGTAGTTTAGGTATATGCGAAAAAGGATTATACTCCTGCTTTCAATATTTATACTTGCTTCGGTTTCCTGCGGTCCATATTCTTTCTCGGGAAAGGCTTTGAAAGGAATCGATACTGTCGCGGTGCCATTGTTTGAAAACCAGACTACTCGCTATGGCATTCGCGAAGAATTAACCGAAGAGATCACCGACGCTATCATTGAGGATAACACCCTTAAGGTTGTTAATATACGCAACGCGGATTCGGCATTAAGGGGAGTAATCACCGAATACCGCCATGAATGTTATACATTTGACGGTTCCGGAAATTGCAATGAATATATCTGCCGGATATTCGTAAACCTCGTTTTCGAGGACCTTGAAAAGAAGGAAAGTATCTGGGAAGAAGTTAACCTCGAAGGCTATGGCATATACTCGGCGACCAACGATACGGAGGAAGATGGAATCCAGAGCGCAATCGATAAGCTTTCCCGCGATATACTTGATAAATTGGTGAAGGGTTGGTAAACAGGCATATTACCCGCTCAATTGTCATTTCCATTATAATCTTTACAGCAAATTATTATCCCGCTATCGCAATTGAAATCGATAGATTAATCCCGGTGGAAGATTACACGCCTTCTTCGGAATGCGGCCAATGCCACCGACAGGTCTACAGCGAATGGCGGGGTTCGATACACAACTCATCACACCTTGATATTATATACCAGGCGGACCTGGGGCGGATGGTTAAAGCGGAGGGTGTCGCGGCAAAGCGTATATGTGTTGCGTGTCATGCTCCATTAGCGGCATTGGCCGGTCTGGACGGTTATGCAGAAGAAAAGTCGCTTCCTTTGGAAGCCCGGCTGGGAATAGGATGCGATTTCTGCCATACTATTGATGGAAATTTTAAAGATGGCGGGATTGTTTATGATTTTTTTCCAGGCGAAACCAAGTACGGCCCCTCTCAGAATCTCAGTGATGCCCCGCATCCGGTGAAATATTCGGCGTTTCAGAACAGCTCTGAATACTGCGCTCTGTGCCATGATACCGACCATATCCTTGCGGGCGAAAATTATGGTGGAACTTATACGCAGTGGAAGTATAGTAAATATAACCGTGTTGATTCGGTTACTACCTGTCAGGATTGTCACATGAGTTTCGATTTGATTAGTTCCGGCCCGCGAGCAGATTCTATTGAGCACAGTAACCATTATTTCACCGCCGCGAATACAGCTTATCCAGGGCTTATCGGGACGCCGGTTCATAATTCGATCGCGGTTGAATCACTTAGGCGGGCGGCGAATATCAAAGTAGCGGGTATAAAGGAAATTGGGTCCGGTGAAGAATATATATTCTGGGTAACAGTCCATAATAAAGGCGCGGGGCATTTGCTTCCGACAGGACTGCCCGGACTGCGGCAAATATGGCTTTCGATAAGGATACTCGACAGCAACACCAGGGAGCTTTTATATTCCAACGGTGAGGTGGATAGTTTAGGAGTTGTTGATACCGCAAGCTGTTTTATCGGGGCCGACTATGTTGATGCCAACGGCGAAGTAACCGATAAAGTATGGGAAGCGGCCGGCGTTATTAATGATAATCGAATACCTCCGGGAGAGACATCCAGGTTTAAGTATTCATATAAAATACCCGAAGATTACAAAGGGGAGATGGTTATTTTCGCCATGTTGAATTACCGGTCCGCGAAACAGGATTTTATAAACGAAATATTCAACGAAACACCCGATGATATGGCTGTAGTGCAGATGGATTACTATATTCATAAGGGAATTAAGGTTAGATGAAGATGGAACATTTTGTGTTGACAGATAATTTTTATTTATATAGATTCATTTAAACTTGAAACGAGGTAATACCGTGCGAAAATTAGTATTATTCTCGGCTATATTGATAGCTGGTGTAGCCATTACCGCCCGCGCGGACAATGAGAATGCCGGAAAATCCGCCTATAGCTTTCTTAAAGTAGGCGTGAGCGCCCGCGCGCAGGCCATGGGGGGAGCTATGGTCGCGCTTGCCGATGATGAATATTCCGCTTTTTACAACCCGGCGGGATTGGGCAGGCTCGTTCCTATCACCGAGGTGGAAGACCAGTATGGTGACTGGCATGAAGTCGAGGGAGATATAGATAATTTTTTCGCCGCCAGTTATAACAACTACGTGGCGGACATTCAATCAGGTTACCTGACATATATTAAAAGACAGGGTTACAGCGGTATGCTTGGTTTTGCGGTGGACTATTTCAACTATGGAAGTTTCGACCGTACAGATGCTAATAACGCCCACCTGGGCACGTTTACCGCATCGGATATAGCGATTGGCGCTACCTACGGACAGAGAGCCAGTAAGAATCTATATTGGGGATTGACCGCCAAGTTTATCTACCAGAAGCTCGAGGATTATTCCTCCGACGGCGCCGCCCTCGATGCCGGTATTATATATATACTGGGCGATGACCGTACTTCTATCGGGCTCAGCGCCCGCAATATCGGTGTTCAGTTGAAGGGCTTGACTGAAAACCATAAAGATCCCCTCCCTACATCTGTACATGCCGGCGTTGCCCACGCGTTGCAGGGTTTGCCTGTTAATTTCAGCGGTCAGGTCGATTATCCCTTCGACTACGACATATCCTTTAAGGCCGGAGTTGAGTTCACCGGTATCGATCCGCTGTTCCTCCGTGCCGGATGGGATTCTTCAGGCAAGGATTACGAAACCGGTTCGAGCAGGGATAACCTTGGAGGTTTCTCCGGCGGTTTCGGTTACGCCTGGAAGAATTATCATTTCGATTACTCATATTCCTCGTTTGCGGATTTGGGAAACTCTCACCGAATCAGTATTTCCGGGGGATTTTAGAATTTGGAAATTAGTATAAACAGAGATATAGCGGAGGTATCTTATGGGTGATGGATTCAGGAAGGTTTCGGTATTATTCAAGGTAATCGTTCCGTTCATCGCACTTTCGATAATTTCAGGCGCGGGCGTCGGCGTCCTATCTCAAACTTTGAAAAAAGACAAAGAGGAAGGCAAGTTCACGTTCGTTGACGGCAAGGCGAGGAAGCAAAAAATAGGCGCGGAAAAATGGCAGGAGGCCGAGGAAAATACGCCGGTGGAAACCGGCGACCGGGTTAAAACTCTTATACGCACCCGCGCCGAAATAAAACTCGAAGAGCTGGATATTATCCGCCTTGCCCCCAAAACTACAATCGATGTTTTAAAACTCTACAAAGAAGGCAAGGATAAGAAGAGGGAAAGTGAAATTGAGGTCCAGGAAGGCGACATCTGGGCCAATATCGGTTCCCTCGATGCCAGCTCCAGCCTCGATTTGAATACCGCGGTTGCCAACGCGACCGTCAAGGGCACTGTTTTCCGGGTCAATGTCGGGGAAGACAGCACAACCGAGTTGAAGGTTTATAAGGGCGAGGTCGATGTCTCCGGTAAAACCCCGGTAACCGAAGAACCTGAAAAAGAAGAAAAGAAATCAGGTTCGCTGGCCCCCAAACAGATCCAGGCGCCAAAGCAGGTCGAAGGACCTAAAGAAGTAACCATGAAGGAATGGACCTATATCGTCCGCGAGATGCAGAAAATCGTCATATCCGCTGATAAGAAGGTTATGTACCATGGCGAATTCAGCAGTGAAGACAAGGACGAACAAACTGATTGGGTAGAATGGAATAGACAACGCGATAAAAACCTCGGTCTGCAGGTTCCCTCTGAAGAGAAACCCGACCATGGCCCTCCCATGAAGGATGAAGGGGAAGGTCAGAAAGAAAAAGATATGGGCAAAAGCAGGGAAGAAGGAAGCAGGCTCAGGTAGGCAATTTAAAAACTGCGATATTAGAAATTCTAACGCCGGGTATCCACGAAGCATCGTTAGTGAACCCGGCGTTCCTGTATTTAGCATGTAATTTTCATAAATAGCGAAACGTTGTATAATTTTAGTAAATATCGGAAATACTCGGCCATCATTCTGGCTATCCTGATGGTTGCCGCCATTTCCGGTTGCCCGCGGGGAAAAACGAACCCCCTCCCCATAAATCACCGGTTTCATGAAATATTATAATTTTATTTATGCTTCTTGACGATAAATGTACTAAAGCATTATAATACCCCTCTTTAAATCGAACTAACTACAGCGCAGAGGTTTGAGTATGCTAAAAGTTGCTTTCAGCGGCGCCCAGGGCGTGGGCAAAACTACCATCTTAAAGGGCGTTAAAGAAAAACTGGAGAATGACGGTTACCGTATTACCATTCTCCCGGAATTAATTCGTCAATGTCCATATCCCGCGGACGCGGAATCCACCTTCAGCACCCAGTTATGGGTATCATCGCAGACTATCCTGCACGAGACCGAACTTATCAAGGATACAGATATTTTATTGGTCGACAGGCCCATAACCGATATCGCCGTGTATAAAGAACTTGTTAAGCAAAATAAGGGGATGACCCGGCAGGAAGACGAAATTCTTACCCATTTAATAGATAATTGGAAAACTTCTTATCATTTATTCTTCGCTATCACCGTACCTATTGATGTCTGGAAGACAAGGGACCTCGATGACGGTTTCCGCTCAACGGACCCGGAGCTTTATAAATTCCTCGCTGACAGGTTTTACGGGGTCGCGCCCGAACATGCTTATTTTATCGAAAACATAGATGTAAAAGAATGCATTAATACAGTTTATGAAAAAATAACTGCCGACTCATACGTGAAAAAATCTTAGGATATTGTTCGAATCGGTGGCTTTATCTTTCCCGGATGTATCAGGCAAGGTACGCTGGTATAAAATATTATTGCATTTTGGGATATAACTGCGTTATGTTTTGAGGTTATGGATGTTGAGCTAAAAGAGCAAATTGAAGAGAACTATGAATATGTCAGACAGACGATTAGAGAAGTATGCGGACGTTGCGGCCGTGATCCGGAGGATATAACGATAGTAGCGGTAACTAAAACCCATCCGCCGGAACTGGTAGAGACAGCGCTGGGTTCGGGTATTAACCATATCGGCGAGAACAAGATACAGGAAGCGGAAGATAAAGCGGGAACCGTGAAACAGAATAATGGCACATTTCATTTTATAGGTCATCTGCAGACCAACAAAGCCAAAAAAGCGGTTGAGATATTTGATATGGTTCAATCAATAGATAGTGTAAAGATAGCGAGGAGACTTTCGGATAAATGCGTGGAAGCCGGGAAAGTGATGGACAGCCTGGTGCAAGTAAATTGCAGTGGCGAAGAAAGCAAATTCGGATTCCCACCGGATAAACTGCTGGAGGCTGTAGAGGAAATAAAGGATTTGCGGGGATTGAATATACAGGGACTGATGACCATCGGCCCGTTTGTTGATGATGAGAATCAAATCCGCGATGATTTTAGTAGGACCCGTGAGCTGTATGAGCAGATGCGTGGGCGTTATCCCCAACTCGATATAAAGCACCTCTCTATGGGCATGACCAATGATTATGCCATAGCAATTGAAGAAGGTTCGAATATGGTTCGCCTGGGCACGGTCTTATTCGGGCCCAGGAATGTAAATAAATGAATCCAACAGGACGATAATGATTAAAATATGGACATTTAATCGATGGGAATGAGATATGAGTATAAATCCGGTTGATATTCGCCACCATGAATTCCGCAGGACCATGCGGGGTTTCGATCCCGTGGAGGTCGAACAATACCTTAATGAAGTGGCGGACCAGATGGAACAGCTCCTGAATAAAAATGAGGAGCTGGAACGCAGGGCCCGCGAGGTCTCCGCGAAACTGGAGAGCTATACTTCCGTAGAAAACGCTATTAGCCAGACACTGGTGAATACAAAGCAGTCCGCGGAAAAGATGATGGAAGCTTCCCAGAAGGAAGCGGAAATTATTATTAAAAAGGCCCATAATGACGCGGACGAGATCGTGCGCCAATCAGTGGAAAAGGTTAATGAGATGCGGCAGGATATTCGCCGGCTCGAGGACCGAAAGATGGCTTTCGTGGCTGAACTGCGAAATATGCTCAGGACCCACCTCGAAATATTGGAAAATATCGAGAAAGGAAACAGCAGAGAACAAAGGCTGGCATCTGTTCGTTCACAGATGAGCGAGGAAGATATAGACCGGATAGCAGGAGAATTTGAGTAGAAGTTTTTACATAGAGCAAAACGAGGTTTGACTTGGAAAAGTTGTACGAGAAAGTCCAGAACACAGCGGAGTTTTTAAGAGGTAAGACATCATTAAAACCGGACATCGGAATAATCCTGGGCACCGGATTGGGTTCGACAGCCGAAGCAATTGAAGTAGACACCGTGGTTGATTACAAAGACATCCCCGATTTCCCGGTTTCCACAGTGGAAAGCCATGATGGCCGGCTGATTTTCGGTACCTTATCAGGCAAGAAAATCGTAGCCATGCAGGGACGATTCCACCTTTACGAAGGTTATTCACCACAGCAGATAACATTTCCCGTACGCGTAATGAAGCAACTGGGAGTTAAAACATTGCTGGTTTCCAACGCCTGCGGAGGAGTAAATCCCCAATTCCGCAACGGCGATATTATGATTATAACTGACCATATAAATCTTTTGGGCACAAACCCTTTAATCGGTCCTAACGATGATCGTTTGGGCCCCCGGTTTCCGGATATGTACAATGTTTACAACAGCGACCTGGTAGAACTCGCCCATCAAACCGCTATAGAAAACGGTATCCCCGTGCAGAAAGGCGTTTACCTGGCGGTATTGGGGCCGAACCTGGAGACCGGAGCTGAATACAGAATGGTAAGGATTTTGGGCGCCGATGTAGTCGGCATGTCCACGGTACCGGAGGTTATTGTCGCCAGGCATAGCGGTCTACGCGTGCTTGGCTTCTCCATTATAACCGACATGGGATTGCCGGATGCTATGCGGGCGGTTTCCCTTGAAGAAGTTTTGAAGGTATCGGCGGTCGCCGAACCCAAACTGAAACTGGTAATTACAAAGGTTCTTGAAAAAATCGAAAACTGATTCAGCATTGAGATAGATTTATGTTCAAAGAAATAAGCACACAATTTGATTTCCCGGACCGAGAGCATGAAGTAAGCGCTTACTGGGAAAAACATAATATATTCCACGAATCCTTAAAACGGCGTGAAGGCGAACCTGAGTTCGTTTTCTATGAAGGTCCTCCCACGGCCAACGGTTTGCCCGGTATTCATCATGCCATGGCCCGGGTGGTTAAGGATACTATCTGCCGTTATAAAACGATGAAAGGTTTTCGGGTCGAGCGCAAAGCCGGATGGGATACCCAGGGACTGCCGGTGGAACTGGAAGTGGAAAAACGCCTTGGTTTTTCAATCAAGGAGAAGATAGCCGAATACGGTATCGAAAAATTTAATAACGAATGCCGGGAATCTGTATTTCGGTACAAAACCGAATGGGACGATTTTACACGTAATATCGGCTTCTGGCTGGATCTCGAAAACGCCTATGTAACTTATACAAATGAATATATCGAATCGGTATGGTGGGCGTTAGCCAGTTTTCACAGGAAGGGTTTTCTCTATAAGGGATACAAGATTTTACCGTGGTGTCCGAGATGCGGAACCGCCCTGTCATCCCACGAAGTAGCCCAGGGTTATGATACCGTGGAAGACCCCTCAGTTTTTGTTAAAATGGAGCTCATCGGCCGGCCGGGTGTTTACTTCCTCGTATGGACCACCACCCCCTGGACACTCATCTCCAATGTAGCGCTCGCCGTTCATCCGGAAATTAAATATGTCGAATTGGAGGTTGACGGCGCGAAATACATCCTTGAGAACAACAGGGCCCAGTTGATTTTCGGCGGGGAAGCGAAACTTGTACGGGAATATAAAGGAAGTGAACTCGAAGGAACGCCTTACAAACCGTTATTTACTTTCATTAAACCGGATAAAAAAGCGCATTATGTAGCTGCTGCCGATTTCGTTACCACCGAAGAAGGCACCGGAATTGTGCATATCGCTCCGGCATTCGGCGCGGATGACTATAATTTGTCCCTTAAATACGACCTGCCGATTATTCAAGCCGTAGATGACCGGGGCAAGTTTATTCCCGATGTATCGAAATGGGCCGGTCAATTCGTTAAAGAGGCCGACCCGGATATTACCAAAGACCTCGAAGAGCGTGGATTGCTGTTCAAAGAAGAGCGTTATTCGCATACATATCCATTCTGCTGGCGGTGCGATTCGCCCCTGCTTTACTATGCCCGTTCAAGCTGGTTTATCCGTACTACCGGCTTCAAGGACGAAATGATAAAGAACAATAAGGAAATAAACTGGCAGCCGCCGGAAATACGCGATGGGCGTTTCGGCGAATGGCTGGAGAATAATATCGACTGGGCGTTGTCCCGCGAAAGGTACTGGGGCACCCCCCTACCGGTATGGGTATGCGAAAAATGCGGAAGCGAGCAGTCGGCGGGGAGTATCGAAGACCTTAAAAAGTACGGCAGGGACGTTCCCGATGATATCGAACTGCATAAACCGTATGTCGACCGTATCAAATTCGAATGCCCCGATTGCGGAGGGGAGATGACCCGTACCCCTGAGGTGATCGATGCCTGGTTTGATTCCGGTTCCATGCCTTTCGCCCAGTATCATTATCCCTTCGAGAATAAGGAGAAATTCGAAAGCAGGTTCCCGGCTGATTTTATCGCCGAAGGAATCGACCAGACGCGCGGATGGTTTTATTCTCTGCTGGCTATTTCCACCTTCCTGTTCGGCAAATCATCCTATAAGAATATCCTCGTCAATGAGCTTATACTCGACAAGGAAGGTCAAAAGATGAGCAAATCCCGGGGCAATGTGGTTGATCCCCGGCTGATTTTAAAAGAAATGGGGGCAGATGCTCTGCGATGGTACCTTATGTCAGTATCCCAGGTCTGGCTTCCTACAAAATTCGACCCTGACGGCGTAATGGAAGTCGCCAAAAAATTCCTTTCGACGCTTAAAAACAGCTACATGTTTTTCGCGCTCTATGCCAATATTGATAATTTTAATCCCGCGAACGTTTCCCGCGAAGACCTTGCTCCTGCTCCCATCGATAAATGGCTGGAGTCGAGGCTATCAACGCTGGTTAAAGAGGCCGATAAATCTTACAGGGAATATGAAATAACCAGGGCATGCCGGCAGATTCAGCATTTCGTTATCGAGGATTTATCAAACTGGTATATCCGCCGGTGCAGAAGAAGATACTGGGGTTCCGAACAATCCACGGATAAGACCACGGCTTATTTCTACCTGTGGGATGCTTTGCTGACCGTTTGCAAACTGGCCGCGCCGGTTGCTCCCTTCCTTTCGGAAGAAATTTACCTTTATCTTGTCGAACCTCTGGGCGACGGGGAAAAACTTTCAGTTCATCTCGATAGATTTCCCGAAGTCGATGAATCTCTCATCGATAGCGACCTTGAGTACCGGATGGGCAGAGTAATGGATGTGGTCAGCCTCGGACTGGCGGCGAGAAAGAAAAGTAAACTCAAAGTAAGGCAGCCGCTTTCCCAACTGCTGGTCAATCTGCCCGGGAAAACCGATCCGGAGAAATATGAAAGCATATTGTCTCATATCAAGGACGAGTTAAATATAAAAGAAGTTAAATTTGTCGAGAATCTCGACGCGCTTTCCTGCTTCGAGGTAAAACCGGTATTTAAAAACCTCGGCCCCAAATTCGGTAAAAAGGCTAATCCGGTGGCCAACGCGCTGAAGGAACTTTCTGCTGAAGAGGCCGGGCGTTTTAAAACCGAGGGGAATATCGAGCTTGATGTTGATGGAGAAAAACATATCGTAGGCGCGGAAGATGTGGAGTTTGTATCAACATATTCATCGGATTACGAAGTTGCCGAAGAGGGTGAAACAGCGGTCGCTTTGAAAACGGTAATTACCGACGACCTCCGTGATGAAGGTTTTGCCCGGGAAGCGATAAACAAGATCCAGAATATGCGAAAATCGGCAGGATTCAATGTTACCGACACAATTGAGACAAGGGTTGGCGGAAGTGAAAAGCTGTGCAATGCAATTGAAAAGCACAAGGAATACATAAGCAGGGAAACATTATCTGGCAGTATCTTCCCGGTAGCTGTAAATCCCGGCGAGGAATTGGAAGATGATAAATCGAACGGCGATTTCCGTCAAAAATGGAACCTCAATGGAGAGGAAACGATAATTTCGATAAAAAAAACGAGTAGTTAAGTTGTAGGAGCGTTTATGAACAAACGCGAGATGAAGAAGTATGAAAAACTGCTGTTAAAAAAGAGACAGCAGTTGATAGAGGAAATGGATCTTCTGCAACAACATGGATCATTTACAATCAAAGAGGGTTCCGGTAACCTCTCCAGCCACACTTACCATATGGCCGAGTTGGGTACCGATGCCCAGGAGAAGGAGAAAACATTCCATTTCGCGTCCAAGTCAGGGCGGTTGCTTTATCACATTGACGAGGCCTTGCGCAGGATTAAGGACAATGTTTACGGCAAATGCCTCATGTGCGGCAATGATATCAGCCCGCAGAGACTGGAAGTGGTCCCTCACGCGAGAATGTGTATAGAATGCAAGGAGAAGGAAGAGAACAGCAAGCGATAGCGCAGGACTCCGATAATAAAGTTTATATTCTTACCGGATTGCTCGTTATTCTTATTGACCAGATCACAAAATGGTCAGTGTATTTCTTTATGGAAGAACACCAGTCGGTATCGCTGATTGGCGATTTTTTTATGCTGACATTCGTGTATAATCCCCGGGGCGCCTTTGGATTTGGTTCCGGCGCGGGGTCGCTTTATATTTTCCTTTCGATTATCGCCATCATGGTTATAGTTTATTATTTCCAGAAGAGCAGGCGTATCGAGAGGTTTCTGAGATTGAACCTGTCGCTTATCCTCGGAGGCGCATTGGGCAACATTATCGACAGGGTCGCTCATGGCAAAGTAATAGATTTCTTCGACATGGATTTTTTTGATATACATATCGAACCTTTTCAGTTGTTGGGCTACCAGCTTGCCGGGTACCATATTGAACGCTGGCCGGTTTTCAATATAGCCGATATAGCAGTAACCGTCGGCACTTTCAGCGTCATTATTTATATAATCATTCATCCGAATTTTGCAACACAGGAGCAAGTGAGAAACCCGTTTGATTCTGGCGGCTGAGGGGCAGAGGTTTCCAGGATTTTAGATGTCTGAAAGACACTTTTTTAAAATAGAGAAAGACAATATCGGGCAGAGATTGGACGTGTTTTGTTCCAACCAGGTCGAGGGAGTTTCCCGAAGCCGGGTAAAGGAACTTATCTTCCAACATCGGATCCGGGTTAATGATAATCCGGTCAAACCGAGTTACAAAGTGCAGGAATCGGATATCATAGATATGTTCATACCCGACCCGATAAATATTAAGACGACTCCGGAGGATATCCCCCTGGATATCCGCTACCAGGATGATGACCTGGTTATAGTCAATAAAGCCCCGGGCATGGTTGTACATCCGGCTACCGGCAATTATACCGGTACCATGGTTAACGCCCTGCTGTACCACGTCGGCAATTTGTCCGGTATTAGCGGCGAATTGAAACCGGGAATTGTTCACCGGCTCGATAAGAACACCTCGGGCCTTTTAATAGTAGCTAAAAATGATACCGCTCACCAGTCGCTGGCTGAACAGATCAAAACGAAAACAGCCAAAAGGCTTTACAAGGCGATTGTGCTGGGCAACCTGCCCGAGGATGAAGGAATATTGTCTTTTCCTATCGGACGAAGCGCGGTCGACCGCAAAAAAATGGCCGTAAGTTATTCCCACAGCAAGGAAGCCACCACCCGCTACGAAGTACTGGAACGTTATCATCACTATACCCTTGCCCAGATACAGCTCCATACCGGCCGCACCCACCAGATACGCGTTCACCTGTCCCATTGCGGATATCCGGTGCTTGGAGATCCCGAATACAAAGGTCGTCGAAAGCCGATCCCGTTTTTACAAAAGGAGGAATTGGACCTCTGGAGGAAACTGCTCAAAATATTGAAAAGGCAGGCTCTTCATGCTTTCCACCTCGAATTCAGGCACCCGACCACCGGAAAAACGATGACCATAACCTGCGATATTCCCGAGGATATGCAAAAAGCCCTGGATCTCATCCACAACCACTACCGGGAGAGATAACTCGAATCGAAAATTATCCTTAATACTTACAGCAAATTCTTTGACATTGACGCAAAAGCATAATATTATCTCAAAGTAGACAGGAAGCCTTCATATATTAATGAGATACCAGGAGGAAAACCGATAAGATGATTCCGCGATATACACTACCGGAGATGGCAGAGCTTTGGTCGGACGAAACCAAATTCCGCACCTGGCTGAAAATCGAAGTTGCCGTATGCGAAGCTCAGCAACGCAGGGGGATGATACCCAAAAAAGCGCTGGATAATATCCGAAAAAAAGCCGATTTCAACCTCGAAGAAATCGCTGAAATAGAAAGGGAAGTCCACCACGATGTTATCGCTTTCCTAACTTCGGTCAGTAATCATGTCGGCGAGGACTCAAAATATATACACGTCGGTATGACCTCCTCAGATATACTCGACATCTCCCTCGGAGTTATTCTCAAAGATGTGAACAAACTGCTGGTTGCCTCATTGAAGAAGCTGATGACCGCCGTAAGGCGTAAAGCGCTCAAGCACAGGTACACGCCTATTCTCGGGCGTACCCACGGAGTTTCCGCCGAACCAACTACGGTAGGCCTTAAACTCGCTCTCTGGTATACCGAACTTGAACGGAACCTGGAAAGGCTCCAATATGCCTGCAAACAGGTCGAAGTCGGTAAAATATCCGGAGCTGTGGGCACTTACGCACATATCGATCCATCGGTCGAAAGATACGTTTGTAAAAAATTGAAACTGGAACCGGCAAAGATTTCCTCCCAGATTATACAGCGCGACCGCCACGCCTGCTATGTCGCCACTCTCGCGGTTATTGCCTCCTCTATCGAAAAATTCGCCACCGTTATTCGAAGTCTGCAACGTACGGAAGTAGGCGAACTCGAAGAACCTTTCAGCAAGGGCCAAAAAGGCTCCTCGGCTATGCCCCATAAAAAGAACCCGATAATTTGCGAACGCATGTGCGGGCTGGCGCGTTTAATACGTGGTTATTCAATAACCGCCATGGAAAACGTGGCCCTCTGGGACGAAAGGGATATTTCCCATTCTTCTAATGAGCGTATGATTCTGCCGTCAGCGACATCGTTGCTTTATTACATGATGGTTAAGTTTAACCAGGTTGTCTCCGGGTTGAATGTCAACTCCGACAGGATGCTGGATAATATTTTCGAGTCCGGCGGCATCATCGCTTCGCAAAGGCTCTTGCTTTACCTGACCGAGAAACTGCCCAGCAGGGAAGAGGCTTATGAAGTAGTGCAAAGGCTGGCCATGATGTCTTCCAAGCAGAACAAACCGTTTTTCGATGTAATCCTGGAGGATCCGGTGATACTGCGCTACTTGTCCCAGGAGGAGATAGAATCCATATTCGATGTCGGTTACTATATTCGCAACGTTGATAGGATATTCAAAAGGGTATTCGGAAAATAATGGATAAAGACGGATTCAAATTCTTTATACCACCCTTGTTGGTCTCGGCTATTCTTTATGTGTGGTTTTTAAACTCCAATAGTTTTATCCTGCTTTATCTCGCTTTCGCTCTTTTTGTCCTCTCCCTGTTGTTACTGCTCTTCTTTAGGGACCCGGAACGGAAGATCCCCGAGGGCGATGATATTATCGTATCCCCGGTTGACGGCAAAGTTATCAATACCGAGGAGAATCCCGGCCATGGCAAAAAGCTTTCAATATTTCTGTCTATCTTTGATGTACACATAAACCGTATGCCCATATCCGGTAAAGTTGTCGATATACGTAAGAAGCGGGGAGCATACCTTCCCGCCTATAAAGAAAAAGCTGAGAAAGAAAACTCAGCCATTGAAACCGATGTGCAAACCCCTTACGGACTGGTAACGGTAAGGCAGGTGGTGGGAATACTGGCTCGAAGATTGGTCAACAGATTGAATATCGGCGATGAAGTGGTTAAAGGACAAAGGTTCGGTTTGATGAGATTTGGTTCCAGGCTGGATTTGATACTTCCTGAGAACACCCGGCTTCAGACTTCCTCAGGCCGCAGGGTCAGGGGCGGTTCACAGGTTATCGGGAGGTTTACCGGTGCGTGATCTAAAAGGCATATTCCCCGGCGCTTTCACTATGGCCAACATGTTCTGCGGTTTTTTAGCGATAATCGCTTGTATCCGCGGCACCGATCCCGCGGAACCGGCATGGCTAATTCTTCTTGCCCTGCTTCTCGATTCGCTCGATGGACATGTCGCCCGCATTTCCCACAGCGCGACCCGCTTCGGTGTTGAACTCGATTCGCTTTCCGACCTGGTCAGTTTCGGGATCGCGCCGGCGGTGATGATGTACCGCTTCCCCTTTGAGCAATTTGGCAAGTGGGCGTGGATACTCGGTTTTGTATATATCATGGCCGCGGCTTTTCGCCTGGCGCGCTTTAACCTGCAGGCCAACATGGAGAAGAAAAAGAATTTCGTGGGTTTGCCTGTTCCGGC
>WJIJ01000118.1 GCA_014730345.1 Candidatus Zixiibacteriota bacterium
AATATGACGCGGTCAGTAAATCGGCTGTTGGATACAACCAGATAGATATTAATGTCAGCTTTAATGCCCCGAACAATCCTAAAACGCGCCCTATGGGCGAAGACCGTTTTTCGCAAAGGATTTTCCCTCATCTTCTCTCCAATTATGAACAATCGCGGCAATGGCATTATAGCCCATCTTCTACAACCAGCATGATCGCCGGTTCTCCTTTCGATTCGGCTTCGACCTGGTATCGAATCAAGACCGTGGCAGAGGGCTTACACAAAATCAGTTACAGCTTCCTGGCGAGCGCCGGGATTTTCCCTGGAGATATTGACCCGAGAACTTTCCGTGTATGGGGTTCGCCGGGGCATAATTTACCCACCGATAATGACGAAGAATACCCGATGCTCAGGGAGATGCCAATTTTCGTTCAAGGCGAGAATGACGGCAGTTTCGATTCCGGCGATTATTTGCTTTTCTACGCGCCGGCGGTTAACCGTTTTGCTTATGACAGTACTATGCAAAGGGATATTTATCAGATTAACAGCTTCACCAGCGAAAACTGTTTTTACCTTACGTTCGGTTTAGGCGCTTTTTCTGATGATCCAAAACGCTGGCAGAGTATCGATGTGTCGCCAGGTTCAGTGTCGCTACCCGAAATAGATGAGTTTTATGATTTCGTAAGATTCGAGGACAATAACCAGCTTCACCGTAACAGCGACGGTGAGATTGACGACTACTTTACATGGTATATGTCCTCAATTACAGAGTTTACCCCAAGCCAACTTCTCCGCGATGTCGTAACCGGGGATACTGCGTGGGTGCATAGCAGGGCATACAGCAGGCAGGCGGAAGTAGTTATAAATGGAAACAACGAGACGAATTCGAGGTATTCCAATCGCATAACCACTACTCCCACTTTAAACCTGCTGAACGGGTGGAACCAATTTGAATTTTCATACAGCGATGAGGTTGACTTTGATTATTTCGACACTCAATATAAACGGTATATCAAACCGGCGAATTGGAATTTGAGATTCCGCGCGGCACAATCGCAGGGGGAATATATCTTTCAGGTAGACGGCGGTGAAAGCGGAAGCCTGTTGCTGGATATTACCGATCCTCTGGACCCGGACAGGTTAACCGGCGCGGAGAAGAACGGAAATTACCTGGAGTTCCGGTACCTTTCCGAGGGGATGATAACCAATTTTTATTACGCCGATGCGGACTCCGCGTTGACTCCAAGCAGGTTAGAATTGTATCAACCTGCCGGGTTGCGGAGTACGTTAAACAGCGCCGACGGAATTATAATCGTTTATGATGAATTCCGGGAGCAGGCGGAGAGATTAGCGGCGCATAGGGCTTCGAACGATGGATTGAACCTGATGATAGTCGATGTTTCCGACATATATGATGAGTTCGGGTGGGGCAGGAACGATCCTTTGGCTATACGTTATTTTCTCAAGTACGCTTTCTTGAACTGGGGTTCTCCCAAGCCGTCATCATGTACCATGGTAGGCGATGGCCATTATGATTACATGGGTTACCTGGGAACGGGAGCGGTCAACTACCTGCCGCCGTTCCACAACCTCCCGCCGGGATTGTTCAGGTCGTGGGCATCGGATGATAATTATGTTTTCTTCGGTCGCGACGGTTATTACGACAGCGACAGTTCCGATTATCCTGATATGTTGATTGCCAGGATACCGGTAAAAAATAATTCCCAGCTGGAGACCGTAATCGATAAAATTATCAATTATGATACAGACCTTTTAATCGACCAGTGGAAAAACACGATTACGGTGGTAGCCGATGACCAGTATGGCGATGACTTACTCAGCGATACCACCGAATGGTTCCATACCTCTCAGGCGGAAGCGTTGAGCAATGAACATATACCCGGTTCATTTAAGAAAAATAAGATATACGCTACCGCTTATCCGATGGAGGCTGGCAGGACCAAACCTCAGGTCAACAGACAGATTATAAATTCATTCAATGATGGTTCTTTGATTGTTGACTATATCGGTCACGGCAATAAAAACACATGGATGCATGAACATGTTTTCACCAAGGCCGAGGATATGCCCAAGATTAAGAACCGGCGTAAACTTGCGATGATCCTGGCGGCGTCATGCAGTATCGGTTTCTGGGATGAGCTCGGCGATGAGGGGATGTCGGAGGATTTCCTGAGGTTAACCGAAAACGGGGCTATTTCCATAATAAGCGCGACCCGGTCGGTATTTGCCGGACCTAACACGGATTTGAATAATTTAATTTTCGATCTGCTCCTGGGTTCGGATTCGTTAACTATTGCCGAAGCCGTGTACCTGGCGAAGCTACAGCGTCAGCAAAACGGTTCGCCGATTGAGAATGACCGCCACTTTATGATATTTGGTGATTCCGAGCAAAAACTTGCTCTTCCGGATTATAATGTCCAGATAACTTCGGTTGGCACCGGCACGGCGGCAGATACCTTGAACGCCCTGGCGGTAGCGACGGTAACCGGTGAAGTGAAGGACAGACAGGGCAATGACCTGACCGGTTTTAACGGTACGGTTTATATAAACGCGTACGACGCCCTCAAGGAAGTTGAATACGGCGGCAGTCGGGAATACTACCTGCCGGGGAATACCCTCTTCCGCGGACCCGCAGAAGTTGCCGGCGGGAGTTTCACCGCGAGTTTCTTAGTGCCCAAGGATATAAGTTACGGCGACAGTACCGCGAGTGTTATAGCTTATATAATAGATGAAAGCCAGCTGTATGACGGTTCGGGTTACCGTGAATCTCTTCATCTTGGAAGAGCCGCGGGGGCTCCTGATGATTCTATCGGGCCGTCGATAGAAGTGTACATCGACAACTCGCAGGTTTCTGGAAACACTGTTTCTGTGGGTCCGGAATTCGCCCTGCGCGTGGTACTTAGCGATACTAACGGCATAAATCTGACCGGGCAGGCGGGGCACAATATATCTTTTAAAATTGATGATGGCGAAGCGCTCGATGAAGATTTAACCCAGTATTTCAATTACGACCTCGGGGATTTCCGTAACGGTTCTTTGACTTACGATATTACCGGTTTGAGTCCCGGGGAGTACCGGGCGGAATTGAAGGCATGGGATAATGTAAATAATTCCAGTGAGAAGGAATTTAACATTTTTGTAGCCAGCCAATCGGGTACGGATTTAGTCGATGTAATGAACTATCCGAATCCTTTTGAGAATGAAACGGTATTCCAATATCTTCTTCAGGGCCAGGAAAATACCGATGTAAAGATAAAAATATACACATTGTCAGGACTGCTGATTCGCACCTTGGATAACTGCCCATCGGACAGGACATATAACTTCGTCCAGTGGAACGGGCGCGACGATGATGGTGATGAAATCGCGAACGGCGTTTATATTTATAAAGTAATCGCAGACGGCCCTGGCGGTAAAGCGGAGAGTTTTCAGAAAGCGGTCAAGTTAAAATAGGTTTTGGATTCACTCACTTGTTGATATAATTTTGAAGATAATCGTTTAATTTAAATCTCGGAGGAAAAGAAAGATGAAACGGGTGCTGATAATAGCATTAGCATTAGCAATTGCCATAGGAGCAGTTGGAGAAGTAAAAGCGCAGGTTAGCCGTGCTGGCGTAATATTCCTGCTTTTGCCCCCGGGCGCCAGGGCTTCGGGTATGGGGGACGCGTTCACATCGATTGCCAACGACGCGACCGCTACCTACTGGAACCCGGCCGGTTTGGGTCGTTACCCCTTGTCGCCGGCGTGGTTCGAATTTCCCAATGAATCAGGAAAGAAAATCCGCAGAATAGCGATACTTGAAAACGGTATGCCGGACAATAACTATCGCCAGTATGACACGTGGGCCCTGTTGGGAAACGACCTGGCGCGGTACGATGGCCAAAAATGGCATTATGGACAGAAGTATTACCCAACCACCGGCGATGACGCCGAGGATATCGCGTCCCGTTTTTCGGGAACGGATAACGAGGACAGTTTAAAGGTGTTGAAAGCCAAGCTGGCCCGGTCAAACATGGAAATCGATATAACCGATTTAGAGGAGCTTTCCCGGAAAATTGTAAATAACATTCCCGCTGACTACGGTTATAAAGAAGATGTTGAATACTCCCTGGAAACCCTGAAGGAGGCATGGGGGGACCTGACTATTGATATCGAGAGATACAGAAAGCTGGATAAACTCGTTAATGACGCCTTGGCCGATGGCACCATGAGTACCCTGGAGTTCGACAAGGTCTCTTTTGCGATCAACAACGCCATTACATTAAGGCTTCCGGACGAAATATATATTCCTTATAATTTCACCCTGCCCGATACCCTGACAACCATGGCTTCCGATGCAAAAAACCTTTACATCGGTACACCTTATGGGCTGTTCGAGTATAACGGAAAGAGATGGAACTCTTACACGACCGCCGATTCATTGGTTTCAGATGATGTTACCGCGATAGCATTCGGTAAGAGGAACGAGATCTGGATCGGTACCGGAAATGGTCTTTCCCAGTATAAGGGCGGTAAGTGGACCAACTATACGACGGAAAACGGCCTTCCCGATAACCGGATTAAAGCGATTGCCATATCCGAAGGCAAACGTAATGACGTATGGGTAGCCACTGCCAATGGTTTAGCGAAGCTACAGGGCAACGAGTTCAGCGCCGAACATTCTTATCCGCTTAATGTCGGAGAAGATATTTATAAAATAATTACAAAGACCGTAAAACTAAAACCCGGCCCGGCTTTGACATCAGCGGTGTACAAGGTAGAGGAATATAATGCTTTCGGTGATACCCTTCCGGAAACCGGAACCGAAGTGAAAATACCGTATTCCACTGCGATCAAGGGCGATATAAACCGCCTTTATGTCGATGATGATAACACCCTTTGGGTGGGTACTTCAAACGGCCTGGTCAGTTATGACGGAGAGTATTGGGAATATCATGGCTATAAGCAATACATCGCTAAGGCCGGTGATGACGCCAATAGTATTGCCCGCACCGTCTTGGGTCCCAAGGCTCCCCAGGATAGGGTGGACAGGTTGGCTTTGGAAATAGCGAAATTCAACGAACTTGAAAATTACAGCATAAACGGCGGAGAGGCTGTTTATGTTTACGCCTCGCCCCTCGCTTCGGATATTAAGTCTATCAGCAGGGGACGTGGAAGCAAGGTTTTGGTGGGCACCCGATATGGAACATTCGAGAAATCGGGTGATTCATGGAAACGGTACGTACATGCCGGTCTGGAGAAAGCCGAAGTCAACGATATTATTTATGACAGCGGCGAGATATGGTTCGGTTCTGAAGATAAGCTCGTTATCCATGCCCATTCCAAGCGTGAGATGTCATTCATGCACAGTAACTGGCTGGTTCAGTTAGCTGACGATATCTATTTCGAATATCTTAGTTATGTTCAGAATTTCGAAGGTATAGGCACCCTGGGCGCGGCGATAACATTTCTGTCTTACGGAAGTCAGGAGCGAACCGGTGAAAGCGGCGAATCCCTCGGAACTTTTTCATCCTATGAATTAGCGGTAGGGATAAGTTACGGCGCTAAAGTAACTGACAAACTGTCGCTCGGTATGAGCGCCAAGTATATTAATTCCCACCTCTCCGAGCAGGGCGCCGGAGCTGAAAAGGGGTCGGGCGTGGCTTCATCCTTCGCGGTCGACGGCGGTATGCTCTGGGACACTCCAGTGGACAAACTCAGGATGGGATTAACCATTACCAACATAGGCCCGGATATATCTTATATTGACGCCGCCCAGGCGGACCCGCTTCCGAGAAACCTTACTTTCAGCCTGGCTTACCGGCTTTTGGACAGCCCGTATAACAAACTTACATTAATCGGCGAAGCTTCCAAGCAGTTGATCGATCTCGGCGAGTTTGATGAGGACGACCTTGCGAACAGGTTCAAAGAAAAACTCGAAGAGGTAATAGCTCATGTGGGCGCCGAGTACTGGTACGGTACATTCCTGGCCCTCCGCGCGGGGTATGTTTCGGATAAGGCTGGTCAACAGCGCTATCCGACACTCGGCGTCGGTTTACGTTATACCAATTATGGATTCGACTTCTCGTATATTCCCAGCACCAGCGAGGAAACCAACCGACTGGGCAATATCATGAGATTCTCTATGACGGCCCAGTTCTAAATGCATGGAGCGGAATTTTGATTACTAAACGTATTATTGCAGGAATTGCATTATTTGTATTTACATCCACAGCCTCATTAACCGCGTCTTTCGCGGCTAATGAGGTCCTGGTACCAAAGAGGACATTACATCCCGACTCAATCGATTACCCGGATGCCGGCAAGGTTGAAAGACCTAAGTTCAAATCAGATGCTTCCCGCAGGAATATCCTCGGGTTGGAACGTCCATATCCCGGGGCATTACCCACACTGCGCAAGGGCATGCCGGTTGAAATGTTCCTTGAGACCCAACAGGTGGACACTCTCGAGGTTCTTGGTTTCAGGGTGGAATTCCAAAAGGAAGAGCCCGATAACCCGCTTACTACCGGAAACGGCGAATTCGATATGAGGGATACATTGACCTTCATGCGCGAAGAGGGGCATAATATTGATATCACTCCTCACGACGCGAATTACTTCGCCGCGCACCTGGAAGCGCTTTCCAAGTTCTGGTGGGAGATGTCCGGCCACACGCTTTATATTAGAGGCGAGATATGGCCCCCACAGGGAGAAGACCCGTATCGTCTTCCAAAAACCCTTGCCAATTACCACGAGGAATACGGACCGGACCCTCGGAATCATCTCGGGGAATATTTCCGTGAAGTGATCCAGATGGTGGATACGCTTTCTCCTGGCGTGGAGTTTACGATGGACGACGGCCGGGTAAAGCCTATCTACGTTTTCCACCCGGGGGCCGACCAGCAAACCAATTTGGGGCCTCCTTTTGGAGTGGATACCGAGTATGATTTTTTCACGGGCTTTTTATTCCTTTTCGAAGGCGTTACAGTCGATGATGGGGCGGCGGTGGTAACCGACGGAATTATTATGCCCGAAACTAACTCGCAGGACGGGCGCATACAGGCGCTTAACGCGGTTATTTCGCATGAATTCAGCCATGTGCTCGGGTTGCGGGACCTGTATAATACATATAATAACTTTACCCAGATAGGCGATTTTTCCATCATGGATAACAACGGACTGGATGTCGCCGCCGAGCTGGGTATGGAACTGGATGGAGATATTTATACCTATTATGCCTTCGGCGTACTTCCGGTATCGGTAGATATCTGGTCGAAAGCATACCTCGGATTCGCGCAAACGGAAACCGTGTATAACGGGGACAGCCTGGCGGTTATAGCATCCGCGCAGGTCAAGGAGGGCAACAAAGCGTATAAAATCCCCATCGATGGAAATGAATACTATATCCTCGAAAACCGTCAGCTTGAGGTCGATTTCGCCCACGAGGACCCCACAATCAGGTACCCGGACGTAATACTGGCGGATAAATTGACCGGGGTGATTCTCGGACCCGGTTATGCCAGGGTTGAAGGCGATTCACTGCTGAAATTCTATAACGGTGAATATGACCGCATACTCGACGGCTCGGGGATGATTATCTGGCATGTAGATGAATACGCGGCCCATCTCGATTATGTAGGTAACGGCGTGGGCAACTGGGACAACAATACTCTTCAGTGGGATAAAGACCGTCGATTTATTCACCTTATGGAAGCCGATGGGATTATCGACTTCGGCGGTAATTTCCATGCCGGCTATGGTACCGTTGGCGATATGTGGCCTACCGGCGATAACAACGAGTTGACTCCCGACACCAAGCCGGCTACCGTTTCCAATTCCGGCGCGGAAACAGGAGTTTATATTACCGATATAAGCGCTTCGGATACGACCATGTATTTCGATGTCCACGTGAACCGTTCCATGGACGGCTGGCCCATGAATTCTGTACGCGGGACGCTGTTTGGGTCGCACCCGGTTCCCTGTGATTTAGAAGGGGACGGCGAGATGGAGATTTTCCAGGCAACCTCCAATATAATTACCGGTTTCCGTTATGATGGCAGGGGTATCATAAATAACATATATTCCCTTTCTGATTTGGGAATAAGGGATTTCGACGGAGAATTACTTGATCTGCCGTTGAGGATGTTTGCCTATCTTCCGGGCTATGTTTATGTCGGCACTCCATCGATAGGGGATATTGACGGCGATGGCGCCAAAGAGTTGGTCATTGGCGCGGCCGATAGCAATTTACACGCTTATGAACCGGTGGACAATGACGGCGACAGCCTGAATATCGCCGATCCGGTAACAGGATTCCCGGTTTCGTTAGGCGCGGGAGCGGCGACTACCACAATGTTAGCCAATTACGACAGCGATCCTAATACGCTTGAGATGTACATTGGTACCGATGATGGAATAATTCATGTTTTCGACCATGATGGTACGATACTATCGAGTTTGTCCGATGCCAATAAAATAAGCGGCTTGTTTTCGGGCCTTGCTCTCTATAGTGATTCATCAAAAGTATTTTTTACCAGCAACAGCGAAGAGACTGACTCCTGTTTTGTGGGAGTTGCTAATATAACCCTCGATGAAATAGTGTGGAGCAAAGGGTATACTGGGATGCGTTTATATGAACCGGTCATCGGAGATATCAACCGAGATAATACCGGTGAAGTTGTGGTCGTTTCCGATTATGGCGATATAATGGTATTCGACGAGGATGGCGAAGAAATCCCCGGTTGGGGAATTAACGCCGGTGATTCGCTTGGCGCCAGCGCGATACTCGCCGATATTGACCGCAACGGTTACCTTGAGATTGTAATACCGGGCAACAGCAAAATTCATTGCTATATGCATAGCGGCGCGGTTTACCCCGATTATCCCGCGGAGATTGAGAACCGCTATCTCACAGAAAACAAGCAAACCGGTCTGATGAGGGCTCCGGCGGTTATTGCCGGGGAGATGAACGGTGACGGCAAACTGGATATGATTGCCGGTTCTCCATCAGGCAATGTTTTCATGCCCGAGTTTGATTACAGGATGAACAGCTACGTGGGTACGCCGTTTATGGCAATCGGTACACCGGTCAGTTCGGCTCCTTTCGTTGCGGATATTGACGGCGACGGCGATATTGAAGTTGGCGCGCGCGGTGATATGGGTTTCATCAATATCTGGGATATGACCGCCGATTTTGACAGCGATTACAATGTTTGGCAGTGTTACGGGCGAACTCCCGAGCATCGTTTTTCGGTTCCGGACAGCCTGCTTTCATCGGTCAGTGTTACAGGTGAATTCCTTCCGGAAAGGGCGGTGTACGCGTATCCCAATCCGACTCACGGAGATGTCTCCTATATCCGCTACCGGATTGACAAAGCAGTGGATGTTGATGTAAATATAATGATATTTGATGTTGCCGGGAACAGGGTAGCCGAGTATAATGAACGCCAGACCGGGCCCGCCGATTTCGATTTCCCCTGGGATTGCTCTGATTTCGCCTCGGGAGTTTATCTCGCCAGGGTAGAAGCGACATCGAGCGGCGAAAGCAAACATGTGTTTACGAAAATAGCAATTGTTCGATAGATTCAGGAGTGAATATAATGACGATTAGTTCGCATAAGGAGGAATCAATGAAATCCTTCCGTTGGTTTCCGGCTTTGCTGGTTATTGCTGGAGTTATCATGATGTTGCCTGCAACCGGGCTTGCCTCGCAGGAAGATTACAAAGAAAATATATCCGACTATTTTAATGTGCTCGCCTATAATTCGGGAAGTATGTCAATGGGCGGTTCGGCAAATTATTTTCAGGAGGGTGAAGAAGATGTATTCGAAGGGGACATTTACGAATACAAAAAGAAATCAACCACCCGTGCTTTCTTCTATTCACTCGTAATACCAGGAGCGGGGCAGTTCTACGCGGGTTCCAAAATAAAACCCTATATCTTTTTCGGTCTCGATGTCGGACTATGGACAGCAACGATTTTATACAATAAAAAAGGTAAAGATACCGAGGATGAATTCCGGGATTACGCGGACCAGCATTATATCCGTAATTACTATGATGACTGGTGGAACCATGTTATCCAGACCGACCCCGGAGATACTTCCCGTTACTCGCACAGGCTACCCCAGGAAAAGGATCACGAGTATTACGAGAATATAGGTAAGTACGACCAGTTCCGCTGGGGCTGGGACGACTACCTTCCGGAATGGGCTGATGTAGGCAAATGGAATTCGCCCCAGGCCGATTCGTCAAAGTATTTCATAACGCCTCACCGGGATGAATATTTGCAGATAAGGAAAGACGCGAATGATTATTTCGACCGTTCAACTACGTTTTTGGTAATTGCCATGGCCAACCACGTTGTTTCGGCTTTCGACGCGGCTTTTACGGCGAAACGCTACAATAACAAACTTATGTCGGGATTGCTGAGCGATTTAAAAATACGCATGATTCCCAGAAGAGTCGACACCGATATATACCCGCAGTTAACATTGTATAAGAACTTCTAAGAGATTCGAATATGAGAACGATAACGGCAACACTATTAATATTGGTATTCGCGTTTGCTAACTCCGGATTTTGCGCCGAAGATACCCTTTCGGTGCTCAACCTTATGAACGACCGTGTCGTCTATTTCAACGAAGGTCAGGACGACGGCGAAATTGATTTCGCCTGGGAGAAGCCGGAAGAAATCATAACGAAGGGCAAGAAATCGGCATTCAAAGCGGGGTTGCTTTCGTTTGTGCTTCCCGGAGCCGGGGAATACTACCTCGGCCGCAAAGGCCGGGCGGCGTTTTTCTTTGGCACCGAGGCGGTCATCTGGGGTGGATTTTTCGCCTTCCGCGCCTATGGAAGCTGGCGCGAGGATGATTATAAAAACTACGCCGCCACTCATGCCGGGGTTAATCCCGACGGCAAAAGCGAAGGTTTCTGGGAAGACCTCCAGTTTTATGAGAGCCGCGATTGGTATAATGTAATTGAGGGCGACAGGTTCGGCGGCGCGTATCCCGAATCTGACAGTTACTACTGGAAATGGGACAGCGATGCTTCACGCGATGAATATCGGAGCATCCGCAACTCATCGGAGAAAGCGTTTCGTAATTCTTCGTTTATGCTCATTGCCGCGGGTTTGAACCGCGTGATAAGTTTCGTGGATGCTATCCGTATCGCCCGCAGTATGAAGAAGACCGAGGGATGGGATATCTATGGGGGCTGGCGTTTGAAATATGACGCCAAACCGTTTGGTAGGAATCCATCGGCATCGGTCCAGTTGGTCAAATCGCTTAATTAATGGGTTCTTTGAAACTTAAATCCTTCATTATTGGGCCTTGCCTGGCAATGGCATTATTGATTACAGCCTGCGGTGGAACCGCCGGTCAACAATCAGCTATGCCCGGCGGCCGTCAATCCGGCGTTCAATTCGTTTATCTGGAGACAATCGGCCCCGAAATTATAGGGACCTCAAAACTTAGTAATCCGGTTGATATAGCCTTTGATGTCGGCGGCAGTTTATTCATTTGCGACAACGGCAACAACCGTATCGTAAAACTCACTTCGAAGGGAGTCTTCGTTCGCGAAATCGGCGGCTTTGCCGGAAACGAGGAGCAGTTGTCATCTCCGGTTTCGGTCGGATTCGAGAATGGATTGACCTTGATGGTTGTTGATTCCCAGTTGAGGATGATTAAACGCTTTGACCGGGATCTGAATTTTATTGATATGTTCTCCAGGTATAAAGACGACCAGGGAAGCGAAATTTCGATTGGCAAACCTATGGGAATCCATGCCGGAAGGGCGGGCGATATCTATATCAGCGAATCCGACAATGACCGTATACTCCTGCTGGATAATTTTTATAATCTGCGCGCTGAAATCGGCGGATTCGGTTTCGGGCAAGGCGAAGTGCGTAACCCGTATCGTATGACCACGGGGAAGAACGACCGGCTATTTGTCGCAGATACCGATAATGGACGGGTAGCGGTATACAACAGCCTCGGGGAATATGAAAGCGAAATCGGATCAGGAATATTGCGTCGCCCGGTGGATGTCGCTATCGGTAAAAACGGCATAATTTTCGTTAGTGATGCCGGGCTGGAATCGATCGTGGCTTTTTCCAGAAATGGCGATTACCTCGGCGACAGCGCGGTTAATAATCTTATTTTCGGAGAACCCGCCGGTATCGAATTCGATTCGCAGGGTAGGCTTTTCGCGGTTGATAAAGGCCGCGGCCAGGTTATGGTTTTAAAAATCGCCGGTTAATGGGCGGTAATGCTTATTGACGAAATCAGCTTTAAAACATTCAATTCTGATAATTTTTTCTGTTGCTTTAATATTTTCGATCGCGGGGGCGGTTGAGACCTTCGATGTTACTCTGAAGGGGGATGGGACATCCGGCCCTTATAGGTTGACTTCCGCGCACATCGCGGTAAACAGCGATTCAATATGGCTTGATGGCAGGAAGCAGTTACGTGGAACCGATTACGAAATCGAGTATAACCGCGGGGAGATAAATTTCGTCAATCAAGTGGATTCATCTTCGGTTATAAGGGTTGTATTTATGCCGGTGTTTTTTGATGCTGGTTCGCCGTACTTCCTCTATGATCCAACTCCCTTCAAAAGAACCGGGCAAACGATTGCCGGTGAGGATTCCCTCGCGATAGATATGAGTAGGAGTAAAGAGGATTATCAACCGGGATTGTCTATTGGGGGTAGCAAATCCCTCTCTTTTGAATTTGGAAATAATCTGGATCCGGATTTCTCTCAGGCTATGGATTTATCGATACGGGGGCCGGTAGTTCGCGGAGTCTCCGCGAACGCTTTTGTTTCCGATAAAGGTACGCCGGCCGTAACCGGCGGTAGTTCCAGTACTATTGAAGAGCTGGACAAGTTTTTTATCAATATAACCGCTAAAAATTTTTCGGCTACCCTCGGTGATTTCCAGGTAGATTTCGATGAACTAACCCTCGCCAATTACAGCAAAAAACTTAAGGGGATAACGGCGGCTTATGATGATGAAAAGAACTTCGCCTCCGCTTCGGGAGCTTCATCGAGGGGGCGTTTTACTATCAACCGCTTTTCCGGCAGGGAGGGCGACCAGGGGCCGTATTTTTTAACCGACAATTCCGGGGCGAGGGGATTCGCCGTACTTCCGGGAACGGAAAAAGTTTTTATCGATGGACAGCAGGCCGCGCGTGGCGCGGATAATGATTATATAATCGATTATCCCAATGCCCATATAACATTCACACCGAAAATGCTCATCACTTCTGAGACTCGGATCGAGGTCGAGTTCGAGTATTCCAGCAGGGAATATTCCAGGGGATTTTACACATCCCGGATTTACCGTGGCAATCCCGATTTGCCCGTTTCCATTGGGGGAGTTTTTATAGCCGAAGTTGATGACAAGGGCAGACCGTTGAATACAATTCTCTCGGAAGAAGACAAACAGGCAATTGTTGATGCCGGGGGCGAGGGTGAGTACGCATACAAATCGGGCGTCGAGTTTGTGGGCCCCGACAGCGGCGATTATATACAGCGTACGGATACAACCGGGTATATTTACTATGAGTACGCGGGGGTTGACTCTGGTGAATATGATATCAGTTTCTCGAACCTGGGGTACGGGAACGGGGATTACATTTACATCGGCAGGGGTATTTACCAGTTCGAAGGGCAAAATATGGGTGAATATGCCCCGGTTAAAAGGCTTCCTGTACCGAAGGCGCATTATCTATACGGCGCGGATATCGCGCTTAAGCCGTCGAAAAACCTCGATTTCAGGGGTGAAGCGGCATATTCAAGATTTAACCGGAATACATTTGCCGGCAATGACGCCATCGATGACGCGCCGGCTTTTCTACTGAATGGCCATCTTACATTGAATACCGACGGCGCGTTTTTTCCGGATACGATAGATATTACTTCCCGTTTCAGGCATACTTCCGAAAATTTTGCTCCTTTCGCCGAATACCGCGAAGCGGATTATTACAACAAATGGAACCTGCCTGTTGATTTTATAGACAGCGATGAAAATATCGGGGAGTTTTCCAGTATCTATGGTTATCGCAAACGATACTTTTTCAACGTTGATGCCGGTTATCTCGACCGGGGCGGTAACGGCAACTCCCGGAGATACTCATTGGGCGCCCGTTTGGACCTTCCCGCGGATATGCGCTTCTCCGGTGTTTACAACCGGTCCATGTTTGAAGCGAATTCTGATACAGCCGGTTTTGATTCGAGCGGGAAGCTGGAGGAATCCAAAATTAATTATGAAATCAAACAATGGATTTTCACACCGTCGTTAGGCTATCAATACCGCAATGATGTCGATTACCGCTCGGAGATAATCGTAGCCGGTGACCGTTTCAATATCTATACGGCGGGGTTGTCGATAAAACCAATCAATAGAATCGAAAATAAGATAAGTTATTCGATTCAAAACGACGACCTTTTCCAGGGGGGCTGGCTGAGAGAGGATGAAGCGGTTACAATCAAGGAATCGATTTCTTTTTATAATATCCCAGATGGCTTCCGGGTAAATTACGATTATACCTACCGCCAGAAAAAGTTCAAGGAAGTTTCCGGGACCGACAGCAGGCAGAACTTGAGTTACCTGCGGAGTTCCTTTGATAAAGGGGCTTTCAATATTGAATATAACCACAAGTATAACCGCACCCGGTCGGCGTTGAAGATACTTCGCTACGTGGAAGTAGAGGAGGGCGATGGCGACTACCGTTTTGAGAACGGGGAATATATACCGGATCCGTTTGGAAACTATATCCAGATAATTGAGGAAGCGGGAGAGTTTCGCCCGGTTTCTGAGATAGAGAACGATGTATTGTTCCAATTCGATGGGCGAAGGCTGGATACCGATGATGATTTCCTGAGTAAAATTGAGCTGGAGACCGAATTAAATTTTCTGCAGAAAACCGAAGAAACCGGGGTAAAAATTTTGGATATGATTAATCCCTGGCGGGATATCGAGCGGGAGTTGATAGTCAATGAGCAATTGGTTTTCATTCAGGATTTGTATTATGTCCCCGGAAAAAAAAGCTCCATTCGCGATATACGCTTGCGTTACGGGCAGAACAGGAGTCTCAGCGGCGGGGGTTCATTCGCGGGTGAATTCGACGACCGCCGGTATGGGGCATTGCGATTGCGCGGTTATCTCGGCGGAGGATTTTCAACCGTCGCCGAATATACCCGGGAGCGCCGTATAGTTGTCGGAATAACAGATTTGACGCTTGATTCCGACATAATCAATCCCGACCTCATATACTCGCCGGTTAACGCGCTCGAAGTCGGGATGGGATTGAAATACAGGCAGGACAGGGAAAATCTCGATGATTTTGTGGTGAACCTGTTTTCTGTTTTGCCCCATGCCCGGTGGAATTTCTCAGAAAAAGGCCGCGTAGATTTAAACTCGGAGATTATCAGGGTATGGTCGGATGAACGCGAGTTTTTCAGTTTTCGGATCGCCGAGGGCAACCGGGTCGGGGAAAACTACCGGGTGAGTATCCGCGGGATTTACAAGATCGGAGATAACAGCACTGGGGAGTTGGTTTACAATTTCAGGAAATTAGCGAATGAGGATGGAAGACATTTCGCCCGTATGCAGGTGAAATACAGCTTTTAACGATATGGTTAAGTTCATAATTCAAATTTCTATAGTTTTCGCGTTAATGATTCCCGATTGTGTTTTCGCTATGGAGTTTTTTGTCGATGGCAACAGTGTGATAAATAGCAAAAAGCTAATTAACGAGTTACAGAGAATCGATTTTAAGGCGACAGCAGATTCCACATCCAAATTAAAGTCCCGAATAATTGAAATATACCAGAAAGAGGGTTACTGGGATATTCAGTTTGATAATGTTCGTGTAACCGGGGACTCCGTTTTTTTTGATATCAGGGAAGGTCGAATTTGTAACTATTACGATATTGGCCTGCGGGGTAACGCGGTATTTGAAACTGGAGTTTTACTTGAAGAAGTCGGGAAACTCGATGGCAAAACCGCTTCCAAAGCGAATCTTGAAAGCTATATCAACAGGTTGCTTGAATACTACAGCGTCAATGGAATGCCATACGCGAGAATTACTCCCGACGGCTTCAAAATCGATGACCGGATTAAAGGCGTCAGTTTGGATTTAATCATCAGCGAAGGGCCGGAAGTGGAGATAGACACGGTGATTATAGAAGGGAATAAAACCACCGGGGATAGGATTATCAGGCGGGAATTATTGCTTCGGCCGGGAATGGAATTCAACCAGTTTAAATTGGCACAATCGGTAAGGCGGATAAATAATCTTGGGTTCGTGGAGGTAAAAGGCAAGCCCGGGCTTTATTATGATAACCTGCCTTCGGAAGCCATATTAAAACTCACTGTCGAGGAAATTAAAAGCTCGTATATAAATGGTATCTTCGGATATGTTCCCGCGGTAGGTTCCCGTGATGATTACATAACCGGCCTTCTGGATATCACCCTCGACAATATTATGGGAACCGGCAGGAAAGCCAATGTCTATTATTCAGCCCCCGACCCGGATTCGAGGGAACTGCTATTCTCTTACACGGAACCGTACTTTTTGGGTATGCCGCTGGATTGGACGGTTACATTCAACCAGGTGGACCGGGACAGTACCTATGTACGTGTTTCCGCCGAAATTGCCCTGCGTTACCGATTGGGAATAAATACCGATTTTAACTTGTACGTGGACGCCCAGAGGACCACCCCCGGCGCGGAAAACATTTATCCCGAGGAAAGGTTCACCGGGTATTCCATAAGCCCGGGATTATCCGGAAATTACTTTGATGACCGGCGCAACCCCAAAAGCGGTTACGCGTATGATTTGATTGTGCGTTATATCAAAAGAATTTATGAGAGCTTTGGCGATTATATCCCCGAAGAACCGGAGGTGAATCGTACCGCCGTGGAATTCAAATCGGGGATTGCCCTTAAGATTTTCAGCTCAAATGTACTGTATTTTGAAGGGGGAGCCATGGCTGTTACCACCAACGGTATGTTTTTGCCTGTTTCCGAAAGATACGATGCTGGTGGTCGGAAAACCGTTCGCGGCTATCTCGAAGGTCGTTATTATGGCTCTACTGTAGGATTTTTAAGAAGTGAATATCGTTTGCTTACCGGCAGGAGCGGACGTATTTTCCTTTTTGGTGATAACGGCTATTACTATTTCAGGGATCGGGATGGAAGTAAAGTTGAAGATTTTATCACCGGGTTTGGATTCGGCGCCGCTTCTCAAACAAGGGTTGGTATGGTTACCGCCCAGTTCGCCTGGGGAGAGGGTGATTCTTTCGGTGATGGCAAATTTTACTTTGGTATTGAGAACAGGTTCTGATGTTAGCAGGCTCGATTAGAATATTAAGGCCGGTCAACGGATTAATATCATCGCTGACCGTTTGGATCTCATTTATAATATCCGGCGGCGGTTATGCTGAATATTCCGGGATACTGGCGTCAATTGCGGCTTTCTTTTTCGCGGGATTCGCCAATTCGGTCAATGATATAGAGGATATAGATATAGACCGTATCAATAAACCGCATCGCCCGCTTCCATCTGGCCGGATAAATAAAAAAACGGCAATAATGGTAGCCATACTATCAGGTTTAATTGCCCTGGGAATTAGCTTCATATTGACTGTTTTTACTGCCATAATCGGTATTATCGCCGTCGCCGGGATGTTATTATACAACCTGCGATTGAAGAGAATAGCATTCTGGGGAAATACTACGGTAAGCCTTATCGCGGCAGTAGCGTTTATCTATGGCGGCGCGGCTAACAATAATATCTTTCCCGCTCTCTTCCCGGCATTGATGGCGTTCTTGCTGCACCTCGGCAGGGAAGTTACCAAGGATATCGAAGATGTCCGCGGGGACAGCGCGGTCGGCGCCCGGACATTGCCCTTGGTGCGGGGATTGGCGTTAACCAGGAATGTGGCTTCAATACCGCTGATGATTCTCATCCCCGTTACGCTACTACCCATGTATTTCGATATGTACAGCTATGCGTATTTAATAATGGTAACCCCCGTCAATATCATATTATTGTTGGTTATATATAACTTGTTGATATCCCGTAGATTAAGCGCAAAAAGAAATTCCCTCCTGCTCAAAGTAGCCATGCCTTTGGGTATCATGGCAATTTTATTCGGAACGATAATCCCGTGATTCTATATAGCGAATATATGACTTCGATAATAATTTCAAAAACTATTGCATTTGGGCACAACGTGGATTATAAAAAATGGTCGTTGCGGCAATCCTCTATAAACTTGACATTGAGCCGGTAATTTAGTATCATTGACGCTTAATTTTAAGCGAGCAGCGAGATTATGAGCAAAATAGAAATTTCAAGCAGATTTCAACCAGAGGCTATCGAGGATAAATGGCGAAAAGCCTGGGAGGAAGGGAAATATTTCAAGGCCAATCCTGATTCGGGACTGCCCGTCTTTTCTATCGTTATCCCTCCTCCGAATGTTACCGATATTCTTCATCTTGGACACGCCCTCAATAATACTCTTCAAGATGTTTTAGTTCGTTATAAACGTATGAACGGTTTCGAAACCGAATGGCTGCCGGGGTATGACCACGCCGGTATTGCCACTCAGGTAGTGGTCGAAAAACAGCTTTCCCGCGAAGGAACTAACCGGCATAAACTCGGTAGGGAAAAATTCCTGGAAAGGGTTTGGGAGTGGAAGGAGAGGAATGGCAATAATATCGTTAACCAGTTGAAAATGATGGGTTGTTCCTGCGACTGGGAGCGCACCCGCTTTACGATGGATGACCAATTGTCATCGGCGGTTCTTGAAGTTTTCGTTCATTTGTACAACAAGGGTTTGATTTACCGCGGAAAATATATTGTCAACTGGTGCCCCCGATGCCATACATCCCTGTCCGATGATGAGCTTGAGCGCAATGAGAAAAACGGGCATTTATGGCATATACGCTATAAAATCAAAGGTTCCGATGAAACGCTGGTTATTGCCACCACTCGTCCGGAGACGATGCTTGGAGACACGGCTATTGCTGTCAATCCCAGGGATGACCGATATAAGCGCCACCTTGGCAAGTCAGCGATACTGCCGTTGATGGACCGGGAATTGCCCATAATCGCAGATGATTATGTTGACATGGAATTCGGCACTGGAGCTTTGAAGGTTACTCCCGCTCATGACCCCAATGACTTCGAGATAGGCGAAAGGCATGAGCTCGAACGGCTAAATATATTGAATACAGATGGCTCGATAAATGAGAATGGCGGAAAATTCGCCGGTTTGGACCGGTATGACGCCCGCAAGAAGGTTGTATCGGAACTGGAGAAAAAGGGCTATCTGGAGAAAATTGAGGACTATGTAGTACCCGTTTCCGAATGTTACCGGTGCCATACTGAAATCGAGCCATATCTTTCCGAACAATGGTTTGTCAAGATGTCCGCCTTAGCCAAACCCGCCACCGAAGCGGTAGAAAACGGGACAGTCCGATTTATACCGGAACATTGGAGCAAGACATACCTGCACTGGATGTATAATATCCGCGATTGGTGTATCTCCCGCCAGTTGTGGTGGGGACACCGTATACCCGTTTATTACTGTGATTCCTGCGGCAAAGAAATAGTATCCCGTGAACCGGTCGAAAAATGCCCCGGTTGCGAAAGCGACAGTATCCGTCAGGATGAGGATGTTCTGGATACATGGTTTTCGTCATGGCTCTGGCCTTTTTCAACATTCGGGTGGCCGGAAAAAACCAAAGAACTTCAGGCGTTCTACCCCACCAATTCTTTGTTCACCGCAAACGAAATTATATTCTTATGGGTAGCGCGAATGGTCATGGCCGGATATGAATTTTTAGGAAAACCGCCTTTCAATCATGTATTGATACATGGCACAGTCCGTGACTCCAAAGGTGTCAAAATGTCCAAATCCCTGGGCAATGGCATAGATCCTCTGGAAATTATCAATGACTATGGGACAGACGCGCTCAGGGCTACATTACTGCTCCTGACACCCGAAGGCCAGGATCCGTTTATATCCAAGAAGAGTTTCGAAATCGGGCGCAACTTCGCCAACAAGATTTGGAATGCTTCCCGCTTGGTAATGATGAACCTCGATAATTTCAAGCTCGCCGACCAGGGTTCGGAACCTACTCCCTCGGAAATACCAGATAAATGGATACTTTCCAGGTTCGCGCAGACTACCAAATACGCGAGAGAATGTTTCGATAATTTCCGCTTCAATACCGCGGCGAAAGCTATATACGATTTTTTCTGGCGGGATTTCTGCGATTGGTACCTCGAGATGGTCAAACCGCGGGTTTATACAGACGGCGGCGGCAAACCCGATGACAATGCCAGGTTTATTCTATTCTATATATTGAATGGCAGTTATCGGCTTTTGCATCCATATATGCCGATAGTTACCGAAGAATTATTTCAACTATTATTTAAAGCGGTTGGAAATAAACCACCCAAACCGAGCCTGACCATTACTCCATGGCTTGATGTTCCCGGTTCGTTCATCAATACCGAACTCGAAAAGCAAATGCGTTTTATCCAGGACTTGGTTGGAGCGATCCGTAATATCCGTTCGGAGATGAATGTTCCCCCGGGCAAAAACGCGGATGTGGTTATTAAGCCTTCTGATGAGAACGCGGCCGGTTGGATAAACGGTTGCGCCGATTACGTAAGGCTTTTAGCCAAGGTCGGCAGTATGGATATCGATGAGAATGCCGCCAGACCCATGCAGTCGGCGACAGCGGTGATTAAAGGAGCCGAAATATATGTTCCATTGGCGGGGTTGATTGATATAGACCTGGAGAAAAACCGTCTCCAGAAAGAGATTGAACGGTTAACCCAACTGCTGGGCAAATCGGACAAGAAGCTGGTTAATGATGATTTCGTTAAAAAAGCTCCAGAGGAAGTTATTAATAAGGAAAAGGAGAAGAACCAGGATTATCGGGAAAGACTGGATAAATTAAATAAGAATTTGGAAGAAATTGTAGGTTGGTAATAAAAGGATTTTATCATGAAAACAATACTTATCGCCCTCGGAGCATTAATATGCATCAGTTCTGTTGTTATGGCGGATAATGCGGATATAGCCATAACGGTTTATAATGATAACCTGGCGCTGGTGCGCGAGGTGCGGCCGCTGAAATTCCAGAAGGGTATTTTCGATTATCGTTTCACCGATGTCCCTTCGCAGATTGACCCCACTTCGGTGCATTTTAAGGCGTTGCGCAACGAACGCAGTATACAGATTCTGGAGCAGAATTATCAGTATGACCTGGTCAATTCGGATAAGATTTTCGAAAAGTACATTGATTATAACATTTCCGCTATGGGCAAAAACGGCCAGCTCTATGAAGGCACACTGATGTCTTTCAGCGGCAATTCGATAGTGATTATGGGCAAGAAGGGAGATTTGAGCGTAGTACGCACCGATGAGTTGACCGACTTCCGGTTCGAGAAACTCCCGGAAGGTCTGCTTACACGGCCGACATTAGTCTGGAAATTCGACAGCGGAACCAGCGGCAATATCGATTGCGAGGTCAGTTATCTTACCAATGGGATCAACTGGCATTGCGAGTATGTCGCGGTGGTCGCTGAAGACGACAAATCCCTGGAGTTGTCCGGATGGGTATCTATCGAAAACAAATCCGGCGGAGCCTTCAACAACGCTAAAGTGAAGCTGATCGCCGGCGAGGTAAATATTGTAAAACCTCAACGCGATGTTATGTTCATGGAAGAAAAGGTTCGAGGCGGGCGCGCCGGAGCTACACCCCAGTTCGAAGAAAAATCTTTCTTTGAATATCATTTATATACCCTCCAGCGGCGCGCTGATATCAAGAACAATGAGATTAAACAGATAACTCTTATTCCAGCCTCCGAAGTCAAAGCCAAAAAAGTTTACACCTTTGGCGGCGGTCGCACTGTTTACAGGGGCAGGGGAAATCAAGATGCAGATGTCAAGGTAACTCTCGAATTCAAAAACAGCAAAGCCGAAGGATTGGGAATGCCTTTGCCCAAGGGGAAAATCAGGGTTTACAAGATGGATACTGATAACTCCATGGAGTTTATCGGCGAGGACTTGATCGATCATACCCCTAAAGATGAGATGGTGCGGGTTTATGTCGGCGATGCTTTTGACGTGGTCGGCGAGAAAAAACGTAGCAATTACAAAGAAATATCCCGGTACGTGCGTGAAGAGTCCTATGAAATAAAGCTACGAAATCATAAGGATGAAAATATCGAGGTTGTAGTGGTGGAAAACCTTTATGGTTGGGCCAACTGGGAGATTACCGGGAAGAATTTCGATTATCATAAGAAGGACGCCAATACAATTGAGTTTAAAGTACCGGTTAAATCGGACAAAGAATCCGTTTTGACCTATACAGTGAAATATACGAATTATTAATATCAGGAGTAATTTCAGGAGGTTGTCTTGAGGACAAAAATAATAGTAATCTCGTTACTGGCGTTTGCCTTGATGATTACGGCATGCGCCGATAAGAACCTGAGACAGGGCAAAATCATGCTTCAGCAGGATCCGCCGAATTATGAAGGGGCAATCGAACAGTTTGAGAAATCAATAGAAACCAAACCAACTGCCGAAGCGTACCTGCTCCTCGGAGAAACGCACGCGAGACTGGAGCAATACAGTGAAATGAACGAAGCGCTGATCAGGGCGCTGGAATTGGATCCCGAAAGTAAAGTTCAGATCGATGATCTTCGCAACCAGGAATCCAACAAGGTATGGAACAGGGCCGGCAAGGATTTAAATGCCGAGAATTATTCCGAGGCGCTGGATAAGTATGAAACCTGTATCATGATCCAGCCTTCAAATGTGGCGGCTTATTCTAACGCGGCTTTCTGCGCGAAACAGCTCGGTATGGACGATAAAGCGTATGAGTATTACAAAACCGCTTACGAGATGGATCCCGATGATTTTGATAATGTCCGTAACTTCGCCGCAACCTGTTTTTCGCAAGAAAAATACGAAGAAGCTTTAGAAGTCTACCGGGTTGCCTTCGAGAAGAGGCCGGATAACGCGAATATTCCTATCCGCATGGGACAGATTTATGAACGTATGGAAGATTACGAAAAAGCCATCGAAGTTTACGACAAGGCTCTCGAAATCGATCCTAACAACGGCAATCTCTGGTTTAATATGGGTGTGATGTACATTCAGAGACTGCAGGATTATGAAAATGCCAACGAAGCGTTCAAAAAGGCGATGGAGATTAATCCCGAAGACTACGATGCCGCCTTTAACAGGGGTTTGGCCCTGCTGAATATGAAAGAATATGAAGAAGCGCTGGGCGTGGTCGAAAAGCTGATTGAACTGAACCCGGATAATTGCGATTCCTATGACATGCTGGTTTCAGTACATGCCGGCTTAGGAAACAATGATGCCGTAAACGCGGCCATAAAAAAGGGCAAGGACTGCCGTGGGGAATAAGCTTTATATATTGATCTTTTCCCAGGAATTTTAATTAAAAACTGATCGAAACCCCGCTTGAAGCGGGGTTTCTTTTTTAGGCGGGTGCTTTAGCGGTTTCCCCTTAGAGTTGGATTTAACCTTACCGTCGGAGTCCCCGCGTATTAAGATAAGATATGTTCGCAGATGTATTAATTCCCAAAGTCCCGGTCAGCCCTTTTACATATAAAGTTCCAGAGAGATTAATCCCTTGGGTTGAACCCGGGATGCGTGTTCGGGTGCCGGTTAAGGAAAAAGACTATAATGGCTTTATTATTGCCCTTTCTGCCGAAGCTGATAGAGCGAGGCTCAAAAATATAGATTCGATTATGGAACCTGTTCCGGTACTTCCCGGATATCTTATGGATTTAGCGAAATGGATTTCGGAATATTATATCTGCGGCCTGCCGGAAACGTATCAAACAGCATTTCCACGTAAACTATATGACCTGCCTGAAGCGCAGGCCGATTTAACCAGTCATGAAATCGGCGGGGTGATTTCAGTTAATGAACTTACTGAAACGGTTATCTATGATAGTGAGATACAAACGATTAAGGAGAGCGTATACAATGGAGTTTTCCCTTTAAAGTATAAACGTTATAAAGATATACGGGTTGAATATTTATCTGAACACGAACAGGTATCATACAACCAACCATATTCCCCGAAT
>WJIJ01000119.1 GCA_014730345.1 Candidatus Zixiibacteriota bacterium
ATTATATGTATGGAAATATAGTTCCACGGTTCCGTAAGGCTGAGTATGCTGCGGGAATACTGCGTACTGAAGAAGCTTGCCTCTGTATACCGCCTGGGCGAAATGGGTTAAATCCTCATCGAATAAACCCCAGTATAATCCGACCATCAACGGGTTATTCCAGCGCGTATGGGTATCGGTATCGGTTGTGCCGTAGAAAACAACGCCACCGCGGATATCCGAACCGTATCCGCCCCTCAGCCATGCCTCGCCGAAACAGGGATCGGTTGATGAGCCGTAATGCCCGGAACCGCAGACGATGGAAATCATAACCGCGCCGCGGTAACCATTATTGAGCGTGTTCAAATCGTAGTAATAATAATCAGGGCACGCCCATCCCGAAGGTCCCGCCAATCCGCGGTAGGAGACTATATTGGTGCCCCTGTTCAGAGAAGCGGTAATCACACTCGGTTGGCAATATGGACCACCTGACCAATAGAAACATGTATCACATTGAGAAAATCCATTATCGAAAAGTTTCTGCCTTACCCAGAGAGTGGTCAGGCGCGGCGTGGTTGGTATCGGACCCCAACCGCCGGCGTTGCATCCGACGCTCAATCCCCGGTCCATCCAGCCGTCTTCCATCTCCTCCGGGTACTGCTCGTAGGTCAGTGTTTTAGTCATTATTTTAGAAAGTTCGAGTTCTGTATCGATTGCTATTCTGCTGACCATAATATCCTGGAAGTAGTCATCCCCAACTACACAGCCGTAAGGATAGTCAGAAGTATAGTAACTGTAGGAGTAATCCGGAAAACGTTTACCGCCGGGCATGGTAACATCGCCCACCAGTAGAATGAATTCCGGGGCGATTTCCCAGTTATTGTAGGCGGATTCGATGTATTCAAAAATATTATACGCAGATGGGTTGCTGGCAATTTCGGTAAGCGGTACAAGATGGACATCGTAACCCTTGCGGTGCTTCCATGACGCGAATTCCAAAAGCGAATCGTAGAACATCTCATGGGTGATTATCAAATAACCGCCGCGTTTGGAAGGCAAATCAGCGCAGACTTCATCGTAGTTGTCAAACAACGATTCATACAATGGTTTGAACGCCTCGGAGATATACTGTTTGCGCGCCGGCGCGGGATTGGGGGCATCCTCATCGGTATAAACAACATCGAAATCTATATTATTGTAAACGCGCAACTGCCTTGTTACCGGGTTGTACTGCACCGGGCAGTAAACAATGCCCGCTCCCCGAAAATCCCGAATTACAAACGGCTCATTCGCCCATACTATTTCCCTCGGGTAAAACGCGTCGGTGGAGTAGACATCATTATCTATTGTCAACACGCCCGATTCATCCTCGCCCTCGTGGATGGGTGCTTGTACCGGCGCTATATCGACGTTTTCTATGACCTCGTAACTCGATGAATTAATCCTTATCTCGATTCCGCCCCGATCCGGTATGGCCAGGGTTGTGGTATGAAGGGGCAACTCCGGTTTCCCGATCTCACCGGTCGTGGAACGAATCAAATCCACTTCGTCGGATATGGATATTTTATCAAACCTGTTTCCAGCAACCTCTGTTTCGGTTTTGGCGATTGAGCTAATCTCAATTCGCATCGATGTCGAGTTTGAACCGGATGATACAATTTTAACCTCTGGATTTATAATGTCATCAGTTGACTGAATAACAGCTATAGATGACGCGTTACCATACGCTGTACCGCCCAGTATAAAGATGAAGGCGACAGTCAGCAGGAACAGATTTCTCATGTTGTTACTCCTTCCACTACCTTTCGGCCGGGTAAACGAGAAGATTTTTGGGGATATACTACCTTTTCAATATATGAAATTCAACCGATTTAGTCAATTAAAAATCCCGTAAACATCCGATATATTCGAAATACTGTAATACGTGCGGCTTTTGGGGTTGACAATTGGGGGCATTTTGGGTATCATAATGCAACTTGACTGCATCCCCGGAAAAGTTCTGAGGAGGAATTAATGCTTAGATTTATATCATTATTAGGTCGTGATGTTTAGTTTTAAAATCAGTAGGTCAAATCTGCAAAATGAATCAATCCCGCAAAGAGTCCTGACCCGCTGAATTTAATCTCCAGGAGGAAATATGCGTAAAATTCTTATCTTCATTTTTATTATTGCCCTGACACTTGCGGGAAACGCGTTGAGCAGGGACTGCGGCGACAATCCGACGCATTCAACGTCAGTTAAAGGCGGCCCGTCAGGGATTAAAAACGCCGCACCAACCAGCGGGGATATACTTGTTGCCGATTACTGCGATTATCCCGAACCGGTAATGTGGACACAGCAACCGGAGGACTGTGACGGCGATTGGTCTTTGCTGACCAGCGACACCGACCTTGGCGGAGGAGGTGGATATTTCGTCTATGATGATTATAGCGTAAACGGCGCCATCGAGGTCATCACCATCTGGTGGGCTGACCTGTTGTATCATTTGGGCTGGAATGAGTGAATTGAAGACCCGATGCCTTTACTGGTAGAGTTCTACCAGGACGTTAACGGTCTTCCCGACAGGGGGAATCCCTATTGCAGTTATACTTTCGAAATCCCCAGAGAGGATATATGCGAAGCGAGCGGTTTATACATGATTGATCGCACCGATATCGTACTGCCTACACCCTGCGCATTGCTCGACGGCTGGCTGGGAGTGCAGGGAATAGGTAACGGCGAGAATATTGTCTTTCTCTGGTACAATTCCACAACCGGCAATGGCGTAAATTCATATCAATGGCGGGATAGCGTCCTCGTTCAGACCGATTACGAGCAGGCTTTCTGCCTTTACAGTTCCTTTTCGGGGTGGCTTCTCAACTGCGATTTAACCATTAGAACGCCCCATGTCCCGGCCATCAATGGTGATTTGATTTTCGATTTCAGCGTAACCAATGTCGGGACCTATGAACTTCCAACGATTGTCGGTGAGGTTTACCCTATGATCGGCGATTGCCCCACCGGAACGCTCTACGATCTCGACCTTATCCGGACTATTGCGCGTAACCTCGGGCCTGGAGAGACTTATACCGGCAATTACTTTATGCACATAGATGATGTCAGCGGCCCTGGTATAAACACAGCCGCCCTCGGAGCCGAGGTTGGTGAAGCGCCTAACAACTACTACAACTGGTGTTGTGATGAGTTTATGTTAATCAACCCGTGGGGACGCACCGGCGGTGAGGTCAGCTGGGGCGAGATGTGGTATGAAAGAGGTACTGATGATAAGACTCCGAGTTCAACATCGCTCGGCAGTAACTACCCCAATCCATTTAACGCGCGGACTTCGATACCGTTTGAGCTGTCGCGGGCGGGAAATGTAACCCTGAAAGTTTACAATCTCTCCGGGCAGGTTGTTGAAACCCTCGTTGATGGGTATATGGATGCCGGTCAGCACAGTGTAACCTGGAATACCGAATATGTATCCAGCGGAATATACTTTTACTCCATGGAACTCGCTAACGAAGCAATTATTACCATGAAGATGAATCTACTTAAATAGCCCGAATTTTATATCCATATACTGGAAGCCCCTGTATTCAACGGGGGCTTTTTAATATTTATATATTTTTAATTCTTCCCACATTATATTCTTAATATTAGCCGGCTATCATCATCAACTTTCGTATTGAAAAAATAATATAAAAACCTCGATTTCAGGGCCATTCTGAACAGACCTGAATTTTAGTATATTAATACTATAACCAAATTTTTGTAATAATTTATCAATCAACGGGTTTGAAAATATTAAAAAAATACACAAAATATAGCTTGACATAATTAGTCAACTATAATATACTCGTTGACGTTGCAATCAAGGAAGAAAATGTATTATTCAGTACTTCATGAATTTTCTTCTCAATCTCACCGGATAAAAATGGAATTTACTTCGATCAACCTTTTACAATAAATCAGAATCGGCTCAGCAGAGGGACAATTTTGGAAAATTTCTTAGCGATATTTACTCCTATTAGCGGCTATGCGCCTCATTGTAGTAGCTATCGCAACTCAATACACAATAAACCAATCAGACAACACTCTTAACAAAAAGGAGAATCTCATGAAGAAAATCTTGATGAGCGTCCTCATGATCTGCCTCATGGCATCAGTATCTTACGCAACCGAATTCGATGCCACCAAATTGCCCGTAATTGATAACAGCAATAAGCCGGGCGTCATTCCCGAATCCGATTACAGTCCTGTATTGGATATCACCTTCGCGGAGTATACTGAAAACTTCACTATGGGTATTACTTGCGACGGCAGTTATTATTATGACATTGGTTACGATAACTATGTCGCCACTTATGACCTTAATGGAAACCTTGTCAACAACGTTTCCATCGGTTTCACCTCTGTTCGTAATATCTTCTATAATCCGGGTGATGGATTGTTGTATGCCAAGTCTTTCGGCGTTGATCTTTACACCATTGACCCCACAAATGGTAATACCGTATTGGTCTATGCCGGAATGTTCCAGAACTCCAACGCCTGTGCCGCTTTAGATCCTAACACCGGTTTGATCTACGAACACTATAACGGTGATATCTGGGTTTATGATATTAATACTGGCAACATGGTTAATTCCTTCTCGTTAAGCCCTTATTACGGATATACTTATCCGATCGCTACCAATGGCTGTCATCTTTTCACCACCGAATCCGATGGCGGAACTGTTTATGTCTACGAAATGGACGGCACTTATGTTGAAACTCTTACCGGTTTCAGCGGTGACTGGGGATGGACCCTGTCTTTCTGTTTCGGTGAAAACCTTCTTTTCCTGGGAGATCGTAGCGGCGGTAACTGGTACGGATATTCCGGCGTCGAATGTGAAGACGGATGTTGCTGCGATGTCAGCATGGATCCCGACCAGAATCCCGTAGTTGTCGAGCCGGGTGGTTCCTTTGGTTTAACCGGCACTATCTGTAATACTTGTGATACATCCATCGTTACCGACGTTTGGTGGGGCGTTCAGGGCTTTGGCAATTTCTACCAGCAGGGTGTTATACAGAACATCTATCTCCAGCCCGGTCAGTGCATCTCCGCTCACTTGACTCAGAACGTTCCGAACTACGCTCCTGAGGGTTCTTACGACTACATCGCTTACTGCGGTGACTACAATAACATGATATGTGATTCCTTCGAATTCACCTTCCGTATATCCACTGGTGGGGGCGGTCCCTATGATGTAGGTCTGGTCTGCTCTGACTATGATAACGACTGGTCCGAAGCTCATGACCTGCTGGTTGCCTCCAGTATGATCAACAGTGCTACTTTTGTGGACGCCCGTGACGCCACTCCAAGCGTTGCCGACCTGATGAATTACGATGTCGTCCTGGTATGGTCCAATTACGCTTTCTATGACAATGTAACCCTTGGCGACAACCTGGCTGATTATGTTGAAGCCGGCGGCGCCGTGGTTACGGCCGAGTTCTCCCATTACAGCGGTTTCGAACTTGCCGGCCGTTACATGACTGATTTCTCACCTATGGGTGTAGGAACCAGCGGTTATGTTACCTCTAATCTCGTTGTTCTCGACAGTGGTCATCCGATTATGAACGGTGTCAGCACCGGTACCGAATACTTCGACTTTGATGCTCCTCTTCAGGGTAGCACTTATATGGTACAGAACTGGGATAACGGTTTCAATGGCACCGTCATCAATACCGACTATCCCCAGTGCGTAGCTATCAATGATTACTTCGGTACTACCTACCGCGACTGGACCGGTGATGTCGGCCAGATGATGGTCAATGCCGTTGTCTTCGCCGCCGGTAATACAATCGGCGTATTCAACTGCGAAGTTGATGGCGACTGGGCCGCGCTTATGGATGAAGCCGATGATAACGACGTTTTTGCCAGAAGCAATAACTCCGTTTCGGCTACCGAGTCCCTGTCCCGCGGCAACGGTTCCGTACCGACCTCTACCGCTTTGTTGAGCGCTTATCCGAATCCTTTCAACGCGTCAACCACCATTCCGTTTGAAATAGCTGAATCCGCGAATGTAACTCTCAAGGTTTACAATCTCGCGGGTCAGGTGGTAGAAACCCTCGTTGATGGGCAAATGGATGCCGGTCAGCATGTGGCTACATGGGATGCTTCAGCGGTCGCATCCGGTGTTTATTTCTATAAACTGGAAACCGGCGATTATTCAACTACAAGAAAGATGAATCTTGTGAAGTAATCTCCTCCAAATCCCTTTCATGGCGGGTCGGGAGCATATCCCGGCCCGCTTTTTATTTGTTAATATCAAATTGGAAATATCCCCTACAGTGAAAAACCATCCAGCAGTTGCACAACCGAAATTCCGGTGGTGATATATACCGGGCATGAGGTCTCTAAGTGGTTGATCATGCCTGCGTAGTTCTACTTGGTCCATTTGAATTGCCCCGAAGCTGACCGGAAGCAGGCGGAACAGGCAACGGCGATACGATGTCTTTTCTTGAACTGTGTAATGGCTATCCTATGCGGGTTCGCATGCAATTAACTGGACAAAGACATGCTTATTTTGCCCGATAAATCGGGTTCAACTAAGCCTGCCACCCTTTTGCTTACGATGAAGATGAATGTGGCGTCACGTCCCTGCGCGTAACGCTTACCTTTTTGTAAATCGATAACGTGCGGTCAGACGTCCTCCCGCCGCGGTCCGCCGCGGCGGACAAGCGCGTTTGACCGAAGGTGTCAAACGGTGATGTTTGACACCACGCTTGTATAGTACTCGGCAAGTGGGAACACCTGCCGGGAACTGTAATAAGCATACCCCGGTTGCAGGATTTCCGCCTCCGCCTGTTTTATCTCCCCGGTTTCGTAATCGAGTTCGCTTCCCAATGTGCTGTGGGGAATTAAAAATATCACTAACATCAACAACGCCGCCAGGATCGCCGCTATACGCGATTTGCGATTGCGGAGTATAAATATCAACGCTATCAGCCAACCAACCGCCGCGATCAATACCTTGTTGTCAGTGAGGTCAATGCCAAATGGGAATCCGGTCCAGTAATCCCCAAAGGCGTATTTCTGCACAATCGGTCCGAAAACCAATCCGCCGAGAACCAGCAGAATAAAAGTTACAATAGAGTAAATTTTGATATAGTCATTGGTGAATATCGCCTGAAAGGCTGTGCGGGTGGAGACCAGCATAGCCGCGAACATAAATATTATATGCGGTATCAGGTAAACAGCCGGAACCGCCCCCTTGAAGCGGATAACCACCGAACCTTGTTCGGGTAAGTAAACAACATCTTCTCCGTCGGTCAACCGCAGGCGGTACTCCAGCTTTCCCGCGGGAGGCTGATGGGGAAGATAGGCGACAAGGTAGCCCTCATCCCTGTTCATTTTCTCATAGGTCCAGTCATCATCGGTTTTATACCTGCGGAATGAAAGGATGCCATCGATTTCCCGTTCATGGATCTGAATCTCCACTTTGTGGTCGTCATCGCCGCCATGGCTCCTGTCGAGGGAGTATTCCACCGGCGCGCCCCCGAGCATGAACTCGCCATCGATAGGATAGGTGGGGCCGGTTTTTCGCTGATAAATAGCGGAAGCGACCGTAATTAAGAATGCCAGTATCCAGAGTATTATATTTCGGCTCATTTTGTTCCTCTCACGTTGCCGTTGCGTTCCCATACGTCTATAACCGCGGCGCCAACCGAATCGCCCCATACATTGACCGTGGTACGGCACCTGTCTAAAAACCAGTCGATTGCCAGTATCATGGCGATGCCTTCAGTGGGCAGGCCCACGGCCTTGAGGACGATTACCATGGTTACCAGTCCCGCCTCGGGAATACCCGCCGCTCCAATAGCCGCCAAAGTGGCGGTAAGGAAAATAATCACCTGCTCGCCGAAACCGAGGGGTACATTATAAACCTGGGCGATGAAGATCGCGGCCACAGCTTCATACAGCGCGGTGCCGTCCATGTTTATCGTAGCTCCCAGCGGGAGCACGAATCCGGCGGTGCGGTTGCTGACTTTATTTTTCTTCTCCACGCTCTCCAGTGTTACCGGCAGGGTCGCCGAACTCGACGCCGTTGAAAAGGCCGTAAGCAGGGCCGGGGAAACATTAGCCAGGTAAGGCAAAACGCTCCGCCGCCCGAAAATAAACAGGATGGGCGCGAGGACGAAGACCGCGTGAATCAAAAGCCCGATAATAACCGTGGAGAAATACTTGGCCATACGGGTAACCTCGGTTAAAAACCCGCCTTCGAGGGTCAGCTCCGCCTGCCCCAGCCTCGCGGCTACAAGCCCCAGAATACCCAGTGGAGCGAAATACATCAAAATCTGAATAAATTTCATAAACGCTTCGTTCAATCCCTCGAATAACTGAACCACCGGCACTCCCTTCTCGCCGAGACTGGTAAGTATCGCCCCGAAAATCAGGGAGAAGACAATCAAAGGAAGGATATTATTATTAACCGCCGCGCCGAAGATATTCTTGGGAATCAATCCGATAAGCACGTCAATAAATGAAAATTCCTTATCGGCAAGACGCACCTGCACTCCCCGTCCGGAAACATCGGGTTCGACCTTACGGCCTTCAGCATCAACCCAGTACTCAATGGGTATGCGCCTGTCGGTTGCTTTCGCTTTATCATCGATTATGCCCTTTACATTCTGATCCAGCAGGACTATGATAAATTTCGATGTATAATCGGTGGCGTAGAAATTGTCACCTTCGCCTATAAGGCGCAGTTCCGACCCGCCCCTTAACGGTGTCGCGTGAATGGCATAGGGGGAATCAGGATGATAATCCTGCTCTCGGGTTACGCCGGTGCCGGGCTGGAGTATGTTTACCAGGACAATTCCGATAATAACCGAAATACCGGTCGTTGTGAGATAATAAAAAAGCGTTTTTATGCCCAGCGTACCGAGTTTAGCGATTCTGCCCAGCCTGGTAATTCCGGTTATCATGGAAGCCACCACCAGGGGCACCACCAGCATGAACAGGGCGTTTAAGAATATATCACCCAGAAACTTCAATTCCAGCGCGGTGTATGGATAATAATGTCCGAGGATGAAGCCGAGGACAATGGCGGCTAAAATAAGGTAAAGCGTGATATTGGAATGGCCGGATTTATTTTGCATGAGCGGATTATAATATTTCCGATTTCTACGGTCAAACCTTTCTTTGGTTGATTTAGCGCCTGAAATAGCCTAAGTTAGGGAAAGCAGATAAAACAACAGGACCAATGCATTATATAATTGACGGATATAACTTAATATTCAAAGACCCGCTACTCGCCGGATACATGAAAAACCAGCCGGAGACAGCCCGAAGGAATCTTCTGCAACGCTTGTATACATTTAAGGAATACCACAAATCCCGCATTACTGTGGTCTTCGATGGCAAAATCGGGATAATTCCCACCGAAAAATCTCCCGCGGGAATCAAAGTGCTTTTTACGAAAAAGGGCACTGCCGATGCGCGCATTATCAAAATCGTGGAGAACGCTTCAAAACCCTCCGGAATGATAGTGGTCTCTTCGGATTTCAAGGATATCGGCATCCAAGTCAAGGACCTCGGGGCCCGCTGTATTTCATCCGAAGAATTCCTCGAACAGTTATGTTCCTTCGAGGATGAACACAAAGGCGCTCCCGAAAAACCAGAGAATATTACCCCGGACGAAGTTGATTACTGGCTTAAAAGGTTCGAGAACCGCGATTAATACAGCGGTTCAAACCGGGCTTCTTCCCAGTATTCGCGGGTAAGCATCTTATGGTGATGCATCAGAAGCTCGAGATGTTCGCCTTCCCAGTCGGCAAGCGAATTGAAGACCTTCTTCGCCTTCGTGTCATGTATCTTCTTGGCCTGGTCTTTAAAGAACTGAATCGCCCTTTCCTCAAGAAGGATACCGATAGACAACGCGGTCATCTCGAATGCCGGCAGTTTCGCCCTTTTGGAAAACTCGGCGGTGAAAATAGGCGATTTGGTCTTGTATGTTTTAGGAACCTTGGTCGGCTGGGGAAGCTCGCCGATTTTTCCGGTTTCTAAAATATCCCTGTACTTGGCTTCGAGATACTTCTTATGTTTCACTTCCTCGTCCGCCAGAAACTGGAACATCTTTTTGCCCTTATCGCTTTTGGTACGTCCGGCGGCAAGGGTGTAGAAATTATAGCCGTCGATTTCGGTTTGTATGGCGACTTTTAAACCATCGAGGGCGGTGTCCATACTCTTGCTCAGCTTAGGCTGTGATGCTGTTTTCTTCTTCGCGGTTTTCCTTGTGGTTTTCTTCTTGGTTGTTTTCTTTTTTTCCATCGTGTTCTCCTGTCTATTTCTATTTCCTGTATCCTATAACAACTCTATCATTTCCGGAAAGGTCCTTCACTAACTCTATATAATAAAATTTTTCTCTCATCAAGTCTTTTACCGCTTCGCCTTGCATATAACCTATCTCCATCGCTAAAAAACCATCCCGTTTTAAAAATGCGGGCGATTCGTTTACTAACTCCCTTATAAAATCAAGGCCATCTTCGCCGGCGAAGATAGCCCCCGCGGGTTCATACTCACGCACTTCAACAGGCAGTTTTTCCTTCTCACCCCCGGCAATGTAAGGGGGATTGGAAACGATACAATCAAACTGCTTATTATAATCGCCGAAAGGCTCAAACTTGTTCCCGGCCACAAACCTGATTTTACGGTTGACTGAATTTAGCTGAGCGTTCTCCTCCGCTAAATCGATCACTTCCGCTTTGTAATCCGAAGCGATTACCTCTATTCTATCAAGATTTACCGCGAGGCTGACTGCGATACAACCAGAGCCGGTGCCCACATCAGCAACGAGTTTATCCCCTTCAATCCGCTGTAGTTTTTTTAATACTTCCTCGACTAATGTTTCCGTGTCCGGCCGGGGAACCATAACCCGCCGGTCGATTTTCAAACTTACATTATAAAATTCGCACTCGCCGGTTATATACGCCAGCGGTTCGCCGGCGATTCGCCGTTCCGCCGCCGATTTTGCCCTATGGATAAGAGGGTTGTAAATGATGTTATCGTTTGCGGAGTAAAGTTCGGCGCGGGACATCCCGGTAATCGATGATAAAATCCTCTCCGCGCTGATTTCAGGTTCGAACACTCCACGGTCGGAAAAAAGTTCAATTAACCTGCGCAGAAAATCGCTAACAATAAACGCCATTATCCCCCGAAGCTAAAAAGGCATAATTCTCGAATTCATCAACGCCGGTGTTGATCCCGCCGAGACAATCGGCATGGATATTCACCGTTGAACACCCAAAACGAGGATTGCCATGCAGATAGCGTTTCGGATGCTGATTGCCGCGGGTGGTTATCCTGTTCTCGGCAAACAGCAAATTACGCGAAACCATAACCGCCGCGGCGCTTAATGATGTTACCCGAATAAAGTCTCTTCTATCCATAAAACACTCCTGTTTTCTAAAATTCGCAGCCGATACCCAGCGCCAGGTCAAATCCCTTAGTCTGCATAATAACTTCGACCGGGGTGGGGCTTGTTCCAAATGTTCCCACGACCTTGGTATCAAGGAAGTTATAGTTCAGTTCCAACACCGCGCTGAAACGGCTGAACAACATCCTTTCCATTCCCAGTCCAACAAAAGCGCTGAAATCGGTTTTGTCAAGTTTATCGGTTACCCCGGCGATATCCGGTTCAAAGCTGGTCAATGAAATCCCGGCGCCGGCGACAAGGTTTATGAAAAACTTCTCCGCTTCGGTGGTCGGTGAACGGTAATAGGGACCGATTGTTACCACGTGATAATTCAACGTGGCCGCGTTCCCTGCCGGCAGTCCGGATGTTTTATGTGTGTAACGGTAGCCGCTGAAAATATACCATTCATTATGTATCCGTCGAAGGTACCTCGCCCCGAAAAAGGGCAGGTCGAAAAAACCGTCCCAAGTCGACAGGTATGGAAAATCGATATCGGAAATATTAACCTGCGGATTATATCCCGCTGAAATCTGCAACTGGTTGGAAAGAGCGAAAGCCCCCGCCGGAACCGCCAATATAACAATAATTGTAAGGATGAATCTAATCAAATCAGCCGATGAAGGTGAAATTGTTTATCTTCAGCGTGGGCATAAGCATAAGCGTGCCGAATTTCGGACAGAGCTCCTGTTCTTTGGAAACCGCTTCAACATTGGATAAAGCTTCAAGTATCGACTGCCCCATACGCATATCCTCGACCCCGGAGGTAACCTCGCCATTTTCTATGAGCAGTGTTCCATCCTGGGAGGTTCCGGTAACCATGGTTTTCATTGGATTTAAAAAGTTGATATACCACCAGTGAGTGATATAAATCCCCCGCCGGGTAGATTTAATCATCTCCTGGACGGTCGTTCCGCCGGCATCCATAACCATCGATTTGGGATAGGGACCATAGCTGTTATTAGGCTGGAGGGCATGCCCGGTGGATTCGGTATCCATCTGGACAGCGTAATAACGGTTATACACCACGCCTTTGGCAACGCCGTTTTCAACAAGCGCAACCTTCTTTTTGGGCACTCCTTCATAATCGAAGGGCATGTAATTTATACGCGGATGATAGGGATCCTCGGTAATGGTTATCTTATCGCTGGCGATCTTCTCGCCAAACTTGCCGGACATAAACGAACGCCCGGTTACCATGGTTTTCGCGCCGAACCCGAGAAATGCCAGGAAAAGTATCATATCGGCAACCGCCGCCGGAGAGAGAATTACCGTGTAATCCCCGGGGGGAAGTTCTGTTTTCTGGGATGACTGAGACGCTTTTTCTATAGCATCTTCAGCGACATCGCCCGCGTCTATATCGCGGACATCCCTGGAGTACTTCTGCGCCCATCCGGAAACTTTCCCCGGCCCCGATAAACTGAGGTTCAACCATCCTTCCGTTTCCGTGAAAAACTGCCGGGTGCCTTTGGTGCTGGCAATAGCTGTAGTTTTCACGTTCGTTTGATAAGCCCCCGAACATTCCAGGTTCCTGTCGCCGGCCCTGTCGACACAGCGCTCTATGGCGGCGGCGCGGTCGCCCGGTTCATACGCGGCGGTACTGCCGTGGTACGCGTCCTTGGAACCCTCTACTGTTTTATATTTTTCAAGTTCCGGAAATTTTGGGTCCGGTTTCTGGTTGCCGGCAATCTCCTCGGCGGCGCGAATGGCTTTCAGGATACCATCAGTATCGAGCTGGTTGCTCACAGCCACTCCAACCTTCTGCCCTTTCACCGCCCGGACCATCATCTGGCGGTTGTACCGGGATACATTTTGCTGGATTGCCGACTCGGCAAACCTGGATAAGTTAAATTCTTCCTCCAAAAGAATCAACTCACCGGCATCGGAGTTGAAACCGTCTATCATTCCATCGAGTATCTTTTCAACTTGAGATCTATGGAGCATATCTACTACCGTTTTTTCGATTTAAATTTTTTCCGCAAAGCTTCGGCTACATTCGGGGGCACAAAACATTCTATCTTGCCCTGGTACCGGCTGATATCTTTAACCAGGGAAGATGATAAATAAGTATATTGTTCCGAGGGCATTAAAAAAACCGTATCCGCTTCGGGCACCAGTTTACGGTTCATCAAGGCCATCTGGAATTCGTATTCGAAATCGGATACCATCCTCAATCCCCTGATAATAGCATTTACCCCCGACTTCTGGGCGAATGTGGAGGTCAGTCCGGTGAAATGGGTTACGGTTATCCGCTCGTCGTCGCCAAGGGCGCCCCGGATAAGTTTCACCCTTTCCGAACTCGAAAACAGGGTATCCTTGGCCGGGTTAGCCGCTACGGCAATAATCAAATTATCGAAAATATCCAGCGCCCTCTTGATTATATCGATATGCCCCTTGGTTATGGGATCGAAACTTCCGGGATATAACGCGGTTTTCGTGTTGCCTTTGTTCGCCATACTACAACGCTATAATAACAACATCACCGTTTCTTGTCAAAAGAAATGAAATAAACTGCCGTGTCCCCTGATTTGCGTTCTTTCAGTATTTCAATACCGTCCGGAAATTTAATACTGTCCCGCGATGAACATTCCAGAACCAATATAGTATTTTCCTTGATAACACTTGATAACCGGAGTTTTTTCAATAACGGTGTAACGAGAGGTTTCTTATACGGCGGGTCGGCGAATATTATATCGAACCGCAAACCGGTCTCCTCCATCAATGGAAATGAAGTAAGCACATTGCTGGAGATTACCCTTGCCCTCTCTTCTATACCCAGCATCTTGATATTTTCCTTGAGCGCCTTCACCGCCTTGAAGCCATTATCAACAAAACAGCATTCGGAAGCGCCATGTGATAGGGCCTCTATTCCCAGGGTTCCCCCGGCACAGAAAAAATCGGCGACCTTTGCCTCGGGTACATAATCCCCGAGTATATTGAACATGGCGTTACGCACCGCGGAAGATGTCGGGCGCGCTGACAAGCCGGTAACAGTATTGAGTATCCTGCCTTTGAATTCCCCTCCTGTTACCCGTACACTCACAACCTCAACCCGCCGCCGGTTCCTTCCGGGGATTTATATCGATCTGTTTCTCATTAATATTGCTTAAAGCCGCCCCAACAGCGGTAAAATAACAATGCTGTCTGTCCCGGAGGGCAGGGAAGTCATCAATCTCAGGGGATATCCTGAATATGTCGAACGGTTTGGCGATTTCAGTCCGCGATGCTATCTCATACCCAAGCCTTTTTATAAATAACCGCTCCTCCGGAATGTCGCCGCAAAGCAGGGCAATCGAGGTATCCGGGCGATGCTCCCCATCAAGCTTGAATGTAAGGGCTGTCTTTACATCGGTTACAAGGCCATCGATCGTATGATAATCGCTGAGAACGTTTCTCGCTTTCAATGTTCCTGAATCAATATATTCGGAGTTCTCAATAATCGTATAGGTCAGGTAAAGACCATCGATGTTCAAAAGGATGACCGCCGGTTTATCGTTTAAAATGTTTTGTTCATCAGAAGCATAATACATAGCAAGCGAGTCGACTATCGGTTTGCCGGAATGCCGCTTTCCCGCCTCCCCGATGTTCATCACGTCCACTGCTTCTTGAGGAAACGCCGTCGAAAGAACCCGCAGTGATTCTCCGCCATTGCGTTTTAAACTGCTGAAACCGTATTCGAAATTTCCCGAAGAAGACGGCAGATATTGCCTTGCCGCCCAATCGAGCCATTCGGGTATATTTTCCACCAATGACACATCAGTAGCGATTACTTTGCTTAACGACTGCCTGAGCGGCACACATACTCTGACGACCGCTTCCTCACTATTTATAATTTCACCAAATTCACTTAGGAAAACATCTCTCCACGGAGCGGGGTCATTGAAGTTGCTGTTTTCGAATAAATCTTCCCACGCTTTCAACAGCGTATATCTACCGCCCTCTTTTTTGATCTTAACCGCGTTTATACGGTTTTCGGAGAAGGCAATACCCACAGAACTTATATTCTTTTGAAAGTCGCTTTCCATTTATTTCCCTGTTATTCGAAAGTGATATGTTTTAAAAGCTCCTCGCTTTTTTTAGGGCCTATTCCCTTAACGGAAATTAAGTCCTTCACATTTTGTATCTCGCCTTTTTCCTCGATATACTCGATTATCCTTTGAGCTATTACCGGGCCAACCCCCGGAAGCGCGATCAACTCTTTAGGAGAAGCCTTATTTATGTTTATCTTTTCATTTGCCGCGGGATTGCCCGTCTTAAATTCATCCCCGTTCACATCTTCGGAAACCGCGGTTTGACCAGGCGGTGAATATGAATTCCTGTATTTTACATCTCCGGTTCCGCGATACCTTATCAACTCCGATGGGTCGAGTTCCCCGCCATCCTGGAGCCGGCCGTAGAGGTTGATTCCCGTGGCAATAAACAACATCGTTCCCAACAACAAAATAAAACGGCTCTGCCTTATGGTAAAAAGCGGTTTCGTTATTCTTCCTCCGTAGCGATGCTGGCGACGTCTATTAGTTTATCATCCTTTCCCAGGTTTATCAGTTTTACCCCCTGGGTATTACGTCCTATGGTTTTAATATCCTTAACGGCGATTCGCACAACAATACCGTGCTGGGTTATCAGCATCAATTCATCGGAGTCCACCACTTCTTTGACCACTATCACCTTGCCGTTGCGCTCGGTGGTCTTGATATTTATAATTCCTTTGCCCCCGCGGTTGGTGATACGGTAATCGGACACCGATGTTCTCTTACCATAGCCATTTTCACAAACAGTAAGCAGGGTAGCCTCTCGGCGCAGAACGACCATACTTATACATGTATCTCCTTTTGCCAACTTAATACCCTTAACGCCGTAAGCGGTGCGCCCCATCGCGCGAATTTTGTTTTCGGGGAACCTTATCGCCTGTCCATCTCCGGAAGCGAGCACGATATCGCTGGCGCCGTCTGTTAATCCAGCCTCAATTAAATTGTCGTCTTTGGGGACATTCATGGCGATAATTCCCGCCTTGCGCGGATTGGAGAAAGCATCCAGCGGGGTCTTTTTTATTATCCCCTTCCGCGTAGCCATAACAACATGGTAATTACCCTCGAACGAACGCACCGGCACAAACGCGGCAATCGATTCATCCTTGCTCATAGACAGCAGGTTAGCAACCGATTTGCCTTTCGCCAGCCTTCCGCCCTGGGGAATCTCATGCACTTTCAGCCAGTAGCATTTTCCGGTATCGGTGAAAAACAGGATATAGTTATGGGTGGAAGCCACAAACATGTGCTCCACAAAATCCTCGCTCTTGGTTTCCATCCCCCGGACACCGCGCCCGCCTCGGTTCTGCCTCTTATAGGCGGATATCGAAAGCCTCTTTATGTATCCCGTATGCGTAATGGTAATAACCATATCCTCTTCGGCTATCAAATCTTCGATAGTGAAATCTTCTTCCTCGTCATCGATAATCATGGTGCGGCGGTCATCGGCATACTTATTTTTCAACTCGAGGGTTTCATCTTTAATTATGGCCATTCTGCGAGGTTTGCTTTCAAGGATATCCTTCAATGTAGCTATTTTCTTTAAAAGCTCCTTATACTCATCTTCAATCTTCTGGCGCTCGAGCCCGGTTAAGCGCTGGAGACGCATATCGAGGATCGCCTGCGCCTGTATCTCCGTAAGTTTGAACTTACTCATTAAACCTTCGCGCGCGGTGGGAACATCCTTTGCCTTTTTGATAAGCTCGATTACCGCGTCGATATTATCCAGGGCGATTTTGTAGCCCTCGAGAATATGCGCCCTCCTCTCGGCCTTATCCAGCTCAAACTGCGTACGCCGGGTAACCACTTCATGGCGGTGGTCGACGAATTCATCGAGCAACTCCCTCAGGGTAAGCACTTTGGGAACACCATCCACCAACCCCAGCATAATTATCCCGAAAGTAGTTTGCATCTGGGTCATCTTGAACAACTGGTTAAGCACAATCTCCGCCTGGGCATCGCGCCTGAGTTCGATGACGATGCGCATTCCATCCCGGTCTGACTCATCCCGTAGGTCCGAAATCCCCACTATCTTCTTATCCCTCACCAGGTTGGCAATCTTTTCCAGCAGGTTGGATTTGTTGACCTGAAAAGGTATTTCCGATACGATTATGCTCTCCTTACCCGCCTTCGATGTTTCCGTGTTGGCTTTTGCCCGCACGGTAATATGTCCACGGCCGGTGCGGTATGCCTTTTCTATACCGGAGCCGCCGACTATAATCCCGCCGGTAGGGAAATCGGGACCGGTTACATAACCGGCAAGCTCATCTTCATCTATTTCCGGATCGTCGATTATAGCCGCTATGGCCTCGGCAATCTCGCCGAGGTTATGGGGGGGGATATTCGTTGCCATTCCAACCGCGATACCCGAGGAACCGTTGCAGATGAGGTTCGGGAATTTGCCGGGAAGCACTATCGGTTCTTCTATGGTCTCATCATAGTTGGGAACATAATTAACCGTATTTTTTTCAATATCGGCCAGCATCTCCATCGCCAGCGGCGTAAGCCTTGCCTCGGTGTACCTCATCGCCGCCGCGGCATCGCCGTCAATCGAGCCGAAATTTCCCTGCCCGTCCACCAGCGGGTAGCGCATGTTAAATTCCTGGGCCATTCTGACCAGGGTGGGATAAATCACCTGCTCGCCGTGGGGATGGTAATTACCGGATGTATCGCCGCATATCTTGGCGCATTTACGGTAACCACGCCCCGGGGTTAAATTCAAGTCATTCATCGCCACCAGGATACGCCTGTTGGACGGTTTCATGCCGTCCCGGGCATCCGGCAGCGCCCTGCTGGTAATTACCGACATCGAATAATCGATGTAGGAGGACTTCATCTCGTCCTCTATATATACATCAAGTATTTTCTCGTGCTCTATTGACATCTGCTCTCCTTAAATCCTTTCATACAAACTTTAATTATACCAAACATCGCCGGAAAATTCAACTGTTATAAATAAAAAAGAGCTGTTGTAACAATGCGTTTAATAATCTGCCAGAGCAAAAAAGCGAAGTTTATTTTTTTGAAAAAATGCGCCTTTTTTTCAATATTTTATTATATTATATGGGTAGCATATAGCAGAAAATATGTAAAATTCTTCCATATTGAGGTAGTCATGAGGTTTACAAAACAACTCATTATAATTATTATTGCCGCGGCACTCGTTTCGGTTTCAATATCCCAGGCAACAGCGAAGAAAAAGGGCGGATTGGAACCAATCCCCTACGACAATCCCCGGGCTAACCAGGAATACTTCTACCAGCAGAGGGCATATCCCGGCGAAATTGCTGAAATACCCTGGGGCGAGCGCTGGAGAGCCATCGAGAAACTTAAAGCCGATGGCCATTTTCAGTATGATATCGTCGATACATGGACCTGCGACGGCCCGTTCAATTTAAGCGGTCGCACAATCGCCATGTGGATCGACCCCGATGACCCGTCTTTCATATATGTCGGCGCCGCCGATGGCGGTATATGGAAATCCGAGGACGCGGGCATGGACTGGGAACCTCTTTCCGATTTTCTCCCCAGTATTGCCGTGGGGGCAATCGCGGTGCATCCCGCTGACCGCGATATCGTTTACATCGGTACCGGCGAGGGTACCTTCAACGGCGATGCCGTTAAAGGTGTTGGTGTGCTTAAAACCACCAACGGCGGTGAAAGCTGGGAGATGACCGGCTTAAACTGGGAAGTATATGATGGAATCGGATGCCATGTACTCTGGATAAAACCGGATAATCCCGATATCCTCGTCTTGGGCGCTTCCGACGGCACTTACCGTACTACCGATGCCGGCGAGAGTTGGGAAAGGGTCGGATACACCTCCGGAACCGCTCTTGTCGCCCATCCGACTGACCACAATTTGCTTTACCTCGCCAATGGCAATGCCTGGGGCAACGGCGCTAACGGCATCTACCGCTCTACCGATGCCGGAGCAAGCTGGGAGCGCCTCGATGACGGACTGCCGCCGAGGGGCGAGATCGGTTTCACATCCATGGCCATCTGTGAATCCGACCCAGATGTTATCTACGCCGGTATCGCCCAGACCATCAGCCACGGCTCCGGATTACAGGGATTTTACCGCACAACCGACGGCGGAGATTCGTGGGAACTTCGCGCCGTTGAGCCTAACTTCTATGGCGGCCAGGGCTGGTATGATAATATAACCGCGGTTCAACCCGACAACCCTGATATCGTTTACGCCGGGGGAATCGACCTCCATAAATCGACCGACGGCGGTCAAAGTTGGACCCAGATTAGCTGGTGGTATCTGGATTTGCATGATGATGACTATGTACACGCCGACCAGCACGCGTTCGCCTTCGACCCCTCCGACCCCTTGCATATATGGGCGGCGGGAGACGGCGGCATATACACCTCCTACGACGGCGGCGAAAACTGGGAGATGCGTAACACGAACTTCGCCACACTGCAGTACTATGCCATCGGTCATGCTCCCCAGAACGATTTCATTGTATACGGCGGCTCCCAGGATCAGGGCACAACCAAGTGGAGCGGTACCGGGAATTGGGATTATGTTTTCGGCGGCGACGGCGGTTATTGCGTTATAGATTACACCGACCATAACATCGTCTACGCCGAATGGCAGTTCGGCAACCATGTCAAAACCGAGAACGGCGGCTATGACTGGATCGACATAATGAACGGCATCGAGGAACAGGGCGCGTGGGTAACCCCGGTTGCCATGGACCATCAGGACCACAATATCCTGTATACCTCCACCAACAAAATTTACAAAACCGACAATGGCGGATGGTTCTGGGAACCGGTCTCCAATACCCTCGGCGGTACGGTCGTTACCCTGAGCCAGTCGCCTGTAAATCCCGACCTGGTATGGGTGGGTATCAACAGCGGACGGGTCTGGAAAGGTTACCCGTGGGACGAACAATGGGAGCTGGTCAACGACGGACTTCCTAACCGTTATTGCACCCGGGTGGTTGCCGACCTCTTTGATGAGGATGTCGCCTACGCCACTTACTCCGGCTACAACAACTCAACCGTCTTCCGCACCTCCGACGGCGGCGAGAGCTGGCATGATATAACCGGCGACCTGCCGCTGATACCGGTCAACGACCTCGATGTCGATCCCTACGACCCCAATCATCTTTTCGTAGCCACCGATGTTACCGTAATGCACACTATCGACCTCGGAGAGCATTGGGAACCGTACGGAAGCGGCCTGCCCCATGTTTTCATCAATGATATTCTCATCGATTCCTACGGCAACCTCCGCGCCGGGACCCATGGACGGGGAATGTGGTCGACCTCTATTTTAACCTCGGTACCGGAGGAAAGAACAGCGGATTTGCCCTATGATTTCCGTATCGACGCCCCGTATCCGAACCCGTTCAACCCGGGAGCCAAAATCGGTTTCGCGCTGAAACACTCGGGAACGGTTAAAATCGAGGTGATAAATATCATGGGACAGAAGGTACGCACCCTGGTAGATAAATCCCAGAATGCCGGTTTCCACACGGTGATATGGGATGGCAGGGACAATAGCGGCTCCGGGGTTTCCAGCGGTATATATCTTTTCCGCATGGAATTCGACGGCAAATCGAAAGTGGTCAAGGGAACGATGGTGAAGTAAGCGGGTTTTTCAAAAAATATTGTCCGGATTCTCCGCCACACCGCCCGTTGCGGCGGATGCAGGCAGACACGACCGCGAGATTATTTGTGCCGCCGAGTCCCCGAACTCAGCCGATGCGGTAAGATGCGGACCCGCCCCGGCGGGCTTACTCCCCGCAATGAATTTTTATGAACGCCTGCGGCGTTTATGTCGCCGGTAAACCGGGCGACCTACCCAATATCTGTCATTCCCGCTTAGCGGCTTGTTGAAAAACGCGCTACGCGTGGCATGTTTAGTTTTCCTCGGTTTATCGAGGTAAAATAAGCATGTTAAGTTCAAGAAACATGTTCTTGAATCCGCCGGGGCGGGCTCATTTGCTAAGCTTCGCTCCGCAAATGAATATGCCACCCTTAATGGAGAAGTATTCCATAGGACTTTTTCAACATGCCCGGAAACGGGAATCCATTTCAAAATTTAATAACTCAATCCCCCTTTTGTTAACTCCCCGCCTTAGATGGAATAAATAATTCCAAATCTGCCGTAATACGCATTCCGAATGGGCTTCGTTGTTTCAAAAATAATGAAATATCGCGAGCCGAAAAACCGCTGTTAAGGAGTGCGTTAAAATGCACCAGGTTATAAAAACAATATCAATCATATCAAAAAGGAGGTTAAACGGTAGTAGTAAAATGTTTACAGGGTAATAACTATACAAATGCAAGGGAGGTAGTAATGGCTAAAAAAGCGTTACTAATTCTGATCTGTTTCGCGGTAACACTAAGTTTCGCGAACATTACCAAAGCAGGAGAGATACGAAAGGTCCCTATCGAAATTGCCGATGCCATGACCACGCGCTCAGACGCCCCCGTGGATTTGAGCAACCGGTTATGGATACCATACCAGCGCGACGATATAACCGATTCTCCGGGAATTATCGTCGGGCTTACCTATTATGACTATCAAACCAACGGCTCCACCGGAAGCCGTGTTATCCATCATGAATGCGGCGAACACATGTGCTGGATGAACCGCACCAGCCCTAACAGCGACCGGTTGATATACTATAATTTTATCGACGATACCGGCGTGCCCCAGTTCGGCGAAACCGGAACACCTATATCAGAGGGGCCCCGCGACGGCTATACTACCATGGATGTTATGCACAACGGCCGTGCGGCAATAACCTACCACGACGCTGAAACCCAGGGCGAATACAGGACCCTGGTAGCCATCGATGCCGACTGCGGCCTGGGAATTTTCACAATCGAAGAGGCGCCCCATGTCTTCCCCGGTGATTCTAACTATATCTGGCCTTATATCGCCGTCGATCATCGTGAGAATATCCAGATAACCAACAATGAGTCGATCTCCACCGGCGGCGTCGCCAGCGGTATTGCCCACACATTCAAGGAAGAACCGTTCTGGTCTCCGTTGGTTAAATACAGCACGGAACAGACCATCTCCCCCATGGTTGTCGCCTCGCCGGTCGACGACAAAGTAGCTTTAGTATGGAACCATGTCATCGCCCCCGAGCAAAACACCCAGCATAACAATGACGTGGTCTATATCCAGTCGCAGGATGGCGTGAACTGGGACTACCAGAATATCATCAACATCACCAATTACCAGGTGGATGACACTCTGCGTTCCTACGCCGATGTTGATGCTGTCTACGACTTCAACGGCAATCTGCATATCGTGTGGAACGCCAAGGGTTACTGGGAAGAAAGCGGCACCGTTACCGTCGACGCCTGCTTCCTGTACCACTGGTCGGAGGCAACCGGTATAAACATGGTCTATGATGCCTGGCATACATCTTATCCGGGCACATGGAACCTTTCGGCCAGCAAACCATCGGTTGCCGTGGATGAAGACGGCAACCTGTTTGTGCTGTTTACCCGCTTCGATGAGTTCGATGTGTCTAATTCTGTCTTTTCAAACGGGGAGCTCTATCTCTGTTACTCGACAGACGGCGGGATAACCTGGGCTGACAGCAACCTGACCGAAACTAACACGGAAGGCTGTTTTGCCGGTGACTGTGAAAGCGAGCATTGGTCATCCATGGAAGAGCATGTTTTAGACCATACATTGAGGATAATGTATATCGAGGACAAGGATGCCGGCGGGGGCGTCTTGAACGATCCCGAAGGCGCAATCACCGAAAATCCGGTACGCTACCTCGAAGTCCAGGTTCCTACTTCTGTTAAGGAAGACGACAACATCCCCGGAGTATTTACCCTCAATCAGAATTACCCGAATCCGTTTAACAGCTCGACGGAAATCGTCTATTCGCTCGAACGGCCTTTAAATGTAAAACTCTCGGTTTATAATGTTCTTGGAGAACTGGTTGGTGTAATTGACGAGGGACGGAAGACAGCAGGCGAACACACCGTACGATGGGATGCCCCGGATAATTCATCCGGTGTCTATTTCTATCAACTTTCCGCAGGGGGCAGCTCCTTCACAAAGCGCATGGTGCTGATGAAGTAGCTTCGTAACTCTCCTTACGACCGCAGGCAGGCTGTTTTTCAGGCGCAGCCTGCCTTGTTTTTGCGGGTTGATATTTTTGGCAAAATAACTTAATTTACATTCATGAACTACTATGGCAACCCGAACCTGCTTAAAAGCCCCAAAGCGGCTATCCTCAACTCCCGCCAATCAAAGCGCCCCACCGGCTACGATCCCTGGATAGTCAATTCACTGAAAGCGGTTAGCTACTGCGCCGAAAACGGTTACACCGTTATTTCCAGTATTGATATTAATACCTATGAAATTATAACCTTTGCCTGCGCTTATTACCATGTCCCAGTGGTAGTTGTACTTCCGCCCCCACGCAAACCTGAACCGATGATTGATGAAATATTATTCCAATTCAAGCTGAAAAAAAATAAAACCGGGTTTTATCGCGATGAAACTTCCTCAGGCAAACGTAAATCCCATTGGTTGTCGAGGGATGAATTTATCATCAGTAGCGCCGATACTATCATACCCGTTTCCGTTAACCCGAAGGGAAATCTCATCAAAATGATAGATCGCGGTGCAAACAACCATATAGCAACGGATTTCCAGACTGATTATGCCCCCCAACCCCGGAAACTCAAAGAAGATTATTCAAATCTAACAATCAATGAAAAAGCTTTCGGGTATGGATGGGATTATTTAATACATTGGACCCGAACCAGCAATGAACCATGGCCCGGCGAAACCAGGTATGATTACTATAAAGATATAACAGCCGATACCCGGTCTTATCCAAGAAGCGGATTGGATACATTGAAACGTATCCTGTCAGAGAATACACTCCGCGCGTCCGGGAAACACCTGCACAAAAATTTAAAAGCGGTTGCGTTCTCTGAATTACATCCGGAAGAAGCATCGAAGCTTATGCGCTGGCGTCCACGGTATGTTTCCATGAGTTTCGAACCGTATGGAATCGCCATCGAAAAATCCTGTGCCAGCCAACTGGGAATAAAAAAAGTGCTTTACGGCAACCCGGAGATGTATGATATACTTCCCGTTGATGACAAGCCTTTTTTTCACAGTATCGGTGAAACCGGAGACTGGATGCCGGAGAAAGAATACCGCCGCATCGGAGACCTGCTCCTGAATGATATCCCCGCGGATAAAATGAAAGTAATCGTAAAATCGCCCGCGGAAGCTCAAGGAGTATACGGGCTGACAAAATCGGAAGTTACAGCCTTGTTTGAATAAAAGAATATCGAAATACATAAAAGGAGGATACATCATTGCCGAAGGCCAACTCATGGGCAAGTTCGGGCGGTAGCGAGGAAACAGAAACAAGTTTGCTTAAACAAACAGTTTGAATTTTTAAATGAATTGCGCGCAATTTAGCGCTTGACTCTGAACCGCATTTTTATTAATATTAAACAAGTGCAGTAATACCCTATTCCACATCGGGCAGAACTAATCCTATTTAGGGTTATCGTTATATCCGTGGCGTATCAGCAGAACCTCTAAAGGTTCGTGGTTGATGCATGTTCTTTCAATTCCCGGAGAATAATAATAAACATCTATTACCTTTAGCTAAGGAGTGGTGTCATGAGGCGTCTTTTACAAATCTGCTCAATTTCTGTTTTCATCATGGTGCTTATCTCATTTATGAACCTGCCCGCTTACGGAAGTTCCGCGCATTATTCGGGCGATGTATGGGGTCAATGGAGTGTGGATACGGTTTTCGTTGATGATTCGATACGTATCCCTCCTGACAGCACATTAATCATCGATCCGGGGACTATTGTTCTTTTCTGGGGACATGATAAATTCGTGGTCGATAATAATGCTACACTGCTGGCGGTCGGAACCGAAACCGATACGATAGTTTTCGATGAGTATTTTTCCGGTAACTGGTGGCACGGCATCCGTTTTTTCAATGCTTCAAGTTCATGCCGTCTTGAATACTGTCACATGACCCATGGATGGGCAGAGGGGAGTGATGAGGATGGCTGGGGCGGCGCGATTTATTCTGAAGAAACCGACATAACAATCGCAAATTGCATGATTAGTAATTGTTACGCCGATCA
>WJIJ01000120.1 GCA_014730345.1 Candidatus Zixiibacteriota bacterium
GGGGATCTCCTGTCCCATCTGCCGAAGCATCTGACGCACTTCGGGATCCCGGTACCGGGGGTCCAGGTCTCCGAGGGGGGCATAAATAGCCACCACCGGCGGCTCCTCCTGGATCATACGATAAATGGTACTCATTATATCATACTCGAGGTTGGGCAGAACCTGGGGAACGACACGGGTGATAATTTCATCTTTCCTGTCCAGGTAGCTTATGGTGATGGAGGAATAGATACGCTTGATGCCGAACGCGTCCTGTTCGATGGACTGGGCATCGAAGGGCATGATTCCCCTTTCCTTCATTTCCTCTAAATCTTCTTCGGCGGGGTCGTAAACTTCATACCTGAAATTATCCGAAATACGTTCGAACTCGCGCATCTTATCGGAGACATCCCGCTCCATATTTTTCATGGCCGTGGGCATCTTCTCCTGCGGGGAGACATAGTAACGAACGGTAACCGGAGCTTTCAGCTTGGATAATATATTGCGGGAACCGTCACTGACCGTATAAATATTTCCCTCGGTAAGGTCTAAGCGTCCAAGTGACATTTCGCCCACAACCGCGTTGAAAAGTATGCCGACCACCAGCATCAGTATAACCCCGATGGTAAAGCGGTTTCCGGTATGCCTGCGCAGACGGCTTTCGACCGTGTAGCCGTTAAGCAGGAGAAAGATTATAGTAAACGATAGAAAATAGAGGACATCCCGGATATCGATAACACCCCTCTCGATAAACGCGAAATGGGTGGCGACACCGAGGGAATTTTTAAGGAATGTTCCCGCGCCGGAAATCCATGAATCGAGGAAAGTGGTGATATAATCGGTTCCAATCATGTAGAAGCCGAAACAAACCACCATTGCCAGTATAAAGCTTATTATCTGGTCCCGGAACAGGCCTGAAATAAACAGGCCGATAGCCAGGAAAAAGGCGCCTAACAGCGCGGAGCCGACATAACCACCGACTATAGGTCCGAAGTCGGGATTACCGAGGACCGAAAGCATAATCGGAATAATCAGGGTTCCCGCAAGGGCTACCAGCAGGAAAATGAAAGAGGCAAAGAATTTTCCCAGTACGAGATGTTGGCTCCTTATGGGGAAAGACTGCAAAAGCGCCAGCGTCCCCTGTTTCCGGTCCTCCGCCCACAGGCGCATTGTAATGGCCGGCACGAAAATTATCATGGTCATCGGCAGTAAACCGAAGAACCCTCGCATGTCGGCCGCGCGGGCCAAGAAAAAGCTGGTCATATAGAGACCGGAGTTGACCATGATAAAGACCACGATAAATATATAGGCGATAGGCACATTGAAATATGCCGAGAACTCTCTTTTAAAAATCGTTAGCAGGTCCTTCATAACTCCTCCTTACCCCGCCATCCTGCGAGATTCTTTGATTAGTGATATGAACGTTTCTTCAAGCGTAAGGCTGTGGGGCGTGAATTCGCGAACCTTCCAGTTGTTTTCCTGGACTTTATCGCTCACTTTTTCAACGAGATCCACTCCGGGGTCAGCTTCAATGGCAAAGCATGCCGCGCCGCTTATCGATGTCGGATCCTGCCGCAGAGCCCTTAAACCGTCGATATCGCGAAGAGCCTTTTCGATGTCATCCGGGTTTCCATCAACGGTCAGCCGCACCATGGAACCGCCGCCGGCTTTTTCCCTGAGTTCATCGGCGGTGCCATCGGCGATTATCCTGCCCTCGCTGATAATCACAATCTTATCGGAGGTCGCCTGGGCTTCCTGCAAAATGTGGGTCGAAAAAATTATCGTCTTTTCCCTGGAGAGATCCCTGATGAGCTTCCTGATTCCAATAATCTGGACCGGGTCCAATCCGGCGGTGGGTTCATCGAGAATCAGAACATCGGGATCATGAACAAGCGCCTGGGCCAACCCCACACGCTGTCTGTAACCTCTTGACAATTCACCGATTATTCTCTTGTATACTCCTTTAATACCGGTGGCTTCAACACACCAGTCAAGCCTTCCCTGGATTTTGGCTTCGTGAACCTGTCTCCCTTTAGCTACAAATTGAAGGTATTCATCAACCTGCATTTCGTTGTAAACGGGAGCATTTTCCGGCAGGTAACCGAGTATGCGCCGGATCTCAATAGGGTGCTTAATTATATCGAAATCATCCACCGTGGCGGTGCCGGAAGTGGGGACTATCTGGGTAGTTATAATATTCATGGACGTTGTTTTTCCCGCCCCGTTAGGTCCCAGAAGCCCCATTACCTGCTTGTCAGCGGCGGTAAAAGATGCGTCGCTTAAAGCAATTGTTGCGCCATAATGCATTGTTAGATTTTTGGCGACAATCATCAGGCTTCTCCTTTCAATTATTTATAGATAAACGAGTTTTATTCTAAACAGTCCGCATCCTAAATAGTCTGGCCATGATAATAAGAAATAATTCAGTATTATACTAAGATATTATTCAATTGTTCAAGGAAAATTTTATGTCATAATTCCTTATTAATGTATATATTCCGGGAACTATAATATTACATGGAGCATTTCAATATTTAACAAATACTAAAGTGGCCGTATCTTGTATCTTTAGCAGAGATTTGAGTTTATCTCGATTTCATTTAGCCGATAATAGAGCTAAGACAACAACTGGAAAGGGATGGAATGCCGCTTTCTAATTTCCTGGAAAATGCCGCTTTCGAATTCCCGTTTAAAACTGCGGTTATAACGGAGGCTGAGAGAGTTGACTATATAAGCCTTTATTCCCACGCGCTCAGATTCGCATCGGCGCTGGTCAAATATGGAGTAAAGCCCGGCGACCGGATTGTCCTGTTCATCGATAACTCGATTGGTTATGCAGTCTCGTATTTCGGTACCCTGTTAGCCGGGGCTGTTGTAGTAGGGCAGTCAACCGCCAACAAAGAGCGCCACATGCGCAATATTATCAACCACTGCACAGCTACGGCCGTGGTTACCGGGGGACGGCACCTCAAAACCATCTCGAATATTATCGGCGACTGTCCATCATTGAAAGCTATCATCTATGATGGGAAACTACCGTCTGCGATGAAACCATCGGGCGCGGAATGCAGGGAACTGTTTGATATATATCTGAATGAAGAAATGACCGCAAACATTCCTTCCCGGGAGGAAGACGAACTTGCCCAGATAATTTATACATCCGGTACCACCGGTAATCCCAAGGGAGTAATGCTTTCAAATAAAAATTTAAGAGCAAATACCGAATCGATAATCCGTTATCTCGGACTAACTTATGAAGACCGGGTCATGTCGGTGCTTCCATTTTACTACAGTTATGGAAACAGCCTCCTGCTGACACATATCGCCTGCGGGGGGAGTATCGTCATAGACAACCGTTTCGCCTACCCCCAGAAAGTACTGCAGAGGATGGTTGAGGAACAGGTTACCGGGTTTTCAGGTGTGCCTTCAACTTTCGCCATATTGGCCCATAAAGCGGGGCTTGCAGATTTCGACCTGTCATCGCTGAGGTACATTACCCAGGCGGGCGGCCCCATGTCACCGGCGCTGGCCAACGAGCTAAAGGGGGCGCTTCCAAATGTTAAGATTTTTATAATGTATGGCCAGACCGAGGCCTCGGCGAGGCTTTCGTACCTTGAGCCCGAAAGGTTGACGGATAAATCCGGTTCCATCGGTAAAGCGATTCCGGGAGTTGAACTTAAAGTTCTGGATAAAAAGGGGCAGGAAGTAAAACCGGGCGATGTTGGCGAGATAGTGGCCCGCGGCGATAATATTATGATGGGATACTGGCAGAATCCATCGGAAACTAAAATGGTACTCAAGGAAGGTAGTTTATACACCGGGGATTTAGCCACGGTTGACGAGGACGGCTTCATCTACATAGTATCCCGGCAATCAGACATGATCAAATCCGGAGCTCATCGCATCAGTCCCAAGGAAATCGAAGAGTTGATAATGGAAGATGACCGGGTTCACGAAGTAGCTATTGTCGGCGAGCCGGATGAAATAATGGGAGAAACCATTGTCGCCTTAGTTGTTCCTCGACCGGAGAAAATTTTAACCGATAAAGATATATTGAGCCATTGCAGGAAGCATTTGCCTTTATATAAAGTTCCTAAAAGGGTGGAATTCCGGGAGTCGCTGCCCAAGACGGCATCCGGGAAAATCAAAAAACATGTTCTCAGAGAGGAGCTGACGAAAACATGATTACCGCGAATACAAAGGATTTAGATAGAGGTGTTTCAATGGAGTTTACAAAGGATTCCCTGAAAATCGATTGCGAAAAAGAAACTATCCGCCTGGTTGAATTCATGCGGGAAACTGTAATTCATAGCTTTAAAAGAGGCGGAGCGGTGGTTGGAATTTCGGGAGGGATCGACTCCAGCGTCGTGGCCGCGTTATCCGCGAGAGCTTTCGGACCTGATAAGGTTATCGGCATCTCCATGCCCGAGAAGGAATCCTCGGAAGTCTCCTCGCCGCTGGCTGAAGAGCTGGCGGACAAACTCGGCATTACATACATGATAGAAGACATAACCCCGGTCCTCGAGGGGGCCCAGACCTATAAAAAACGCGATAACGCTATCCGTGAACTCATCCCCGAATACCGGGATAACTGGAAATGCAAAATCGTGCTTCCCCAGAACCTCCTCGAAAAGGGCGGTTTGAACTTTTTCTCGGTAGTGGTGGAATCTCCTGACGGGCAAAGCATCAGCAAGAGATTGCCTTTGAAAAATTACCTGGCAATCGTTGCCGCTTCCAACTACAAGCAACGCACGCGGATGATGACCCTCTACTATCTCGCCGAGAGAAATAATTACGCGGTTATGGGCACCGGGAACAAAAATGAACACGACCAGGGATTCTTCGTTAAGTACGGCGACGGCGGCGCGGATATAAAACCGATAGCCCACCTTTATAAAACACAGGTTTTCCAACTCGGGGAATATCTCGGCGTACCTAAAGGGATATTAGAACGCACCCCGACGACCGACACATATTCCGCCGAAGTAACCCAGGAAGAGTTCTTCTTCAGGCTCGATTTCGAGACTATGGATTTGCTATGGTACGCTTTGGAGAATAATATCCCCGCGGAGAAAGCGGCGGAGGTATTGAATATCTCTACCGAACAGGTTCAACGCGCCTGGCGGGATATTACCCAGAAATACAGGGGCACCGAATACCTGCGGGCGAATCCGGTTGAGTTAGAATAAGAGTTGCTTTCTTTTCTCCATGGCATATCTTAATCAGCTATGCGGATTCTTTATCTCAATTACTCCGGCAGTACTATCCAGCTTATGCGTGTTGGCGATATCGCCAATGGTTTGCGCAAGCAGGGACATGAAGTTATTCTCAAACACATGCACTGGGGAGTCGCCCGGCAGATTCAAAGGGCGGAGAAACAAAAGGCCGATGCTTATGCTACAACCAAGGCGCCGCCAAGCGCAAAACCCGCGAAAACCATACCCGCCCCAGAACCTCCTCCGAGATGGTTGAGGATTTTAAAGGGAGAGATACGCAGGTCAATCGCCAACCATCGTTATATGTTGCTCGAGTATTATTACTTCCTGAAATACCGTCCCGATTTCGTGCTGGTGCGCCCGGGTCCGATATGGTCAATTTTTATAACGGCCACCGTACTCGGGCAGAAAATGATATGGGACACCGACGGTCCCATGAGCGAAAATTTCCAATACGCGTGGAATGACCTGCCCCGGTATTATCTGAAATTCGAACCGTTCTTCGTGAAAAGGGTCAAGGCTTTAACGGTTATATCCTCGGCGATGAAGGATTACTACCAGGAAATAAATAAAAATCCAGACAAGATTTTTATCATGCCCAACGGCGTAGACAGCGGGTTATTCAGATACGGCATCGATCCCGCGCCGGCGATTGAAAGATATAACCTCAAAGATAAAACAGTCATCGGTTTCATGGGCAATCTCGCGCCGTGGCATGGACTGCCCGGCTTATTGAAAGAATTTCCCGCGCTGGCTGAGAAATACGAGAATGTCCGCCTGTTGCTGGTCGGTATCGATATCGATTGGGATAATCCTCCCGACGGCGTTCCCGATAAAATCCTGGCATATAAAGATAAGGTTCTCTGCACCGGACGAATACCGTTTAATGAAGTCCCCATTCACCTGAAAGCGATTGATATCTGCGTATTGCCGTATCCCCATATCGATTTCTTTTATTTTTCCCCAATGAAGCTTTTCGAATCGATGGCAGTTGGGTGCGGTGTGGTCGCCGCCGACATAGGCCAGGTGGGGGAGGTAATCCGCGAAGGTGAAAACGGGTTGAAATTCAAGGCCGGCGACTATGGTGAAATGCGTCATCAGATAGAAAAACTTATTGGAAATCCCGATTTGGGCAAACAAATGGGTAAAACAGCCGCGGGCGAAGTCCGCGAGAAATATGTATGGGAGAAAACTACCAGGGCGATAATAGATGCTTACGAATACGCATTCGACAGTAAGAAAAAATGAAAATCCTGTATCTTAATTATTCTCCAAGTATCGTTCAGCAGACAAGGACGAACGGTATCGCCGAGGGACTAAGAAAAAACGGGCATGATATAACCGTCCTGAACCCGCACAGGAATTACTCCAGCGGTTATAACCCAAAACTGGTTGACGCTCCTAAAACCAAGCTTTCCGGCTTAATGAAAAAGCGGGAAACATATCACAGCGCGTGGACAATAATTATCGGGGAGGTAAGGAGATTTTTAGCCAACCTGCGTTACCTGGTTCTGGAGTTGTTTTACATCATCAAATATAAACCCGATTGGATTATCGCCCGGCCGGGATTCACATGGTCTGTTTTCCTGAGTTCGAAAATACTACTGCAGAAAACAACTATTGATACGGATGGTCCGGTAATGGAAATATTTGAATACATGGGAGGCGGTATCCCCGAATTCTACCTGGATTTAGAGCGGCTTTTAATCAGCCAGTCGCCCTCGGTAGCGGTTATATCCACTGAGATGAAAAGGTTGTATTCTTCATACGGCGGCGATCCAGACAGGATTGCCGTCTGTCCCAATGCCATAGACCCAACACTCTTCCACCATGATATTGACTCTGCCCCTGTAAAAAACAAACATGGGTTGACTGATAAAACCACTATCGGATTTATGGGCAATATCCAACCCTGGCACGGCCTGCCCGGACTACTGAACATCTTCCCGGAGATTGCTGAATCTTATTCTCATGTCCATCTACTGCTAATCGGCCTTGATATTGATTGGGATGAAATCCCCGATGGAATTAATCCCCGGTTGATTGATTTCAAAGACAGGATTACCTGCGCCGGCAGGATACCTCATACGGCAATGCCGGAGTATTTAAAGGCGATAGATGTTTTCGTCCTGCCTTACCCTGAAACAGATTTCTTCTATTTCTCGCCCATAAAACTATTCGAGGCGATGGGAGTGGGATGCGCGGTAGTGGGCGCGGATATTGGTCAAACCGGAGAAGTAATAGAAGATGAAAAAGACGGCCTGCTTTTCCCTGCGGGTGATTATTCTGCTATGAAAAACAGGATTATAGAGCTAATTGAGAACCCGAATTTACGGAATATCCTCGGTGAGAACGCGAGCGAGAAAATACGCGGTGAATTCACATGGGAAAAGTCAGCGGGGAAAATGATTTCCGCGTATGAGTATTCCTATGGTAGGGGGAGCTGATTTTACCCCAATTTACCCCTGCGTGAAAGGTAAGCGAACAACGCTTTATCGTAGTTTTCGTTGGTCAGAAACGTGTTGAAATCAATCAATGATTTACGCGATTCGGTCTTAATCCCCTCGGTAAATTCCTCGAACTGCTCGCGGTATCTTTCCTTAACCTGGTGAGGATTGGTAAGTATTATCTCCCCGGTTTCCATGTCCTTAAATCTTGCCTCGGACGCGAACCCGAAGTCCTGTTCACGCGGATCCAGAATTCTAAATACCACAACCTCGTGCTTTTTATGCCGGAAATGCTTCAATCCGGATATGATTTTATCATAGTCATCGAGCAAATCGGAGATAACAATCACCAGCCCCCTGCGGCTAATACGCTCGGCGAGTTCATGGAAGGCGGTTCCCGAATCGGTTTTGGATGACGGTTGGGCGGAATCCATCTCCTTCAGGAGTATATTCAAATGCGGACGGGCCATCCTCGCGGGAATGAACCGGCGGATTTTTTCATCGAAGGTCAGAAGTCCCACGGCATCCTGTTGTTTGAGCATCAAATAGGAGAGCGATGCGGCCAGTTGGCGGGCGTAGTCGAACTTGGTCAGTTTGCCGGAGGTGTAATTCATGGATGCCGAACAATCGAGGATGATATAGCATTTAAGGTTGGTTTCTTCCTCGAAAACTTTCACATAATAACGGTCGGTTTTGCCATAGACTTTCCAGTCGATGTTGCGGATGGAATCACCGGGCATATACTGGCGGTGTTCGGCGAACTCCACGGA
>WJIJ01000121.1 GCA_014730345.1 Candidatus Zixiibacteriota bacterium
GTGGGCGCGCGACCCAATTTTATGAAAATAGCGCCCCTGTTGACCGCCCAACAGAGATATCCGGAACTAATCGAACCGGTTCTTTTGCATACAGGCCAGCATTATGATTACCAGATGTCCCAGAAAATCTTTGGCGACCTTCAACTTCCGGAGCCGGATATATTCCTCAATGTTGGATCCGGCACCCATGCCCAGCAAACCGCGAAGATAATGGTGCCCTTCGAGGAACACCTGATGGAGAACGAGACAGATTTGATACTGGTCGTCGGTGATGTCAACTCCACCCTCGCCTGCGCGGTAGTCGCTTCGAAACTGCATATCAAAATCGCCCATGTCGAAGCCGGACTGCGGAGTTTCGACCGGGAGATGCCCGAGGAAATCAACCGCCTGGTTACCGACCAGCTATCCGACTACCTTTTCGTTACCGAACCGTCGGGCAGGGAAAACCTCCTGAATGAGGGCAGGCCGGAAGATTCGATATTTTTCACCGGTAATGTGATGATTGACTCCCTGATAAACGCTATGGACAAGGTAGACCGTTCAATATTGAAACAACACGATCTTACTCCCGGGGAGTACATAGCCGTAACCCTGCATAGGCCGTCGAACGTTGATAATCCCGATGTTCTCTCTGGTATTTTTAAAGCTCTAATAGATATTTCGGAACGTAAAAAGGTTGTTTTTCCGATGCATCCGCGTACACGGAAGAACATAGAAAATTTCGGTTTGAACGAAGTAGTAGCAGGCAACAAAAATATCCTCATTACCGAACCGGTGGGTTACCTTGATTTCGTCGCCCTTGAACGGGATGCCGCAATCATTTTAACCGACTCCGGCGGGATTCAGGAGGAGAGCTGTTTCATGAAAGTACCTTGCCTGACTTTAAGATATAACACGGAGAGGCCCGCAACCGTTGACTGCGGCGCGAACCGGATAATCGGGATTGAATACGAGAAAATTATCAGTAACGCTGTTGATTTACTTGATAATCCTCCCCAAAATATATCCATACCCGAAAAGTGGGATGGACACGCCGCCGAACGTATAGTGGAAACACTTTTGGATATATTCGCTTTAAAGAGTAAAAATAACAAACCAACTACGGTAAAATCTTAGTATGTGCGGTATTGCCGGGATATTATCATTAGATAATCATAAAGAGATTAAACGGGAATTGCTCGAGGACATGGTGCTGATTCAGGCACACCGGGGACCCGATGAGTTCGGACTTTTCATGGACGAGGGTATCGGTTTGAGCCATGCCCGTCTGTCGATTATAGATTTAAGCACCGGCGGACAACCCATGGCCGATACCAGTGAGAAGATATGGTGCGTATTCAATGGTGAAATCTATAATTACGTTGAATTAAAGCCTGAACTGGAGCGTAGGGGGTACCAATTTAACACCACCTCAGACACCGAAGTCCTCATAAACCAGTTCATTGAAAAAGGGCCTGATTCTTTCAATACGTTAAATGGGCAATTTGCCGCCGCTTTCTGGGACTGCCGGAGTAAAAGACTAACCCTCGTGCGTGACAGATTGGGCATAAGGCCCCTCTACTACACTGTTGCCGATGGTCAGTTGATTTTCGCATCGGAGATTAAATCAATCCTTCTGCACCCCGCCGTTGATAGAAAAATCGATAAAAGAGCCCTTGATGAAATATTCACTTTATGGTCGGTGCTTCCACCGAAAACGGTTTTCGAAGGAATTTACGAGATTCCGCCCGGTTGTTACCTTACTGTGGAAGATGGCGATGTCCGGGTCAATAAATACTGGGAACCCGAGTTTCCTGAAAATGGGGGAGAGGATAACCGAACGCTGTCCGCATTAGTTGATGAGTTAAAAGATTTATTGATAGATTCTACGAAAATCAGGCTGAGGGCGGATGTCCCCGTTGGAGCTTATCTTTCCGGAGGTATAGACTCATCGGCGATTACCGCCTTCGTCAAGAATTATACCCCTAACTCTTTGAATACCTTTTCGGTAACCTTCGAAGATAAAAATTATGATGAACGTACGCATCAGCTTGAGCTGGCGGATTATCTCGGAACGGAGCATAAGACTATAAACTGCAGTTACAAAAGCATAGCGGAGATGTTCCCCGAAGTCATCTGGCATACCGAAAAACCAATCTTGCGTACCGCCCCGACTCCCCTGATGCTTCTTTCCGGACTCGTCCGGGATAACAATATCAAGGTGGTTCTTACCGGCGAAGGTGCTGATGAATTCCTCGGCGGATATGATATATTTAAGGAAGCTAAAATTCGCCGCTTCTGGGCGGTTAATCCTGATTCCGAGTGGCGGCCGCGTTTGCTTGAACGCCTTTACCCATGGCTGAAGATGTCGCCATCGCGAACAAAATTCTACCTGCAGACGTTTTACCGCCCCGGCATAGATAATCCGGAAATACCCCAGTTTTCGCATATTCCCCGCTGGTCAACAACATCCAAGATAAAAATGTTCTATAATGATTCTATGCGCAAGGGACTGGCGGATTTCAATCCTGTTAGCGATTTTATAGAAAGCCTTCCCGCGGGATTCGACCGCTGGTCTTATCTTGGTAAAGCGCAATTTATTGAAATCCAAACACTGCTCTCCGCCTATCTTCTTTCATCACAAGGGGATAGGGTGGCGGCCGCTAACAGCATAGAGGGGCGCTACCCGTTTTTGGACCATCGGATAGTTGAGTTCGCCTCTAAAATCCCCCCGAAATATAAAATTCGGGGGCTGGTTGAGAAGTATATTCTGAGAGAGGTTGTACGGGGATTAATACCGGAAAATTTAAGAAAAAGAATTAAACGTCCTTATATGGCGCCTGACGCTGTATCTTTTTTATCTATGGATCATCCAGAATATATTGACAAATATTTCTCAAACGATTTCATTACAAAATCGGAACTTTTTAAACCACTTCCGGTTGAAAAGCTCAAAGAAAAACTTTCCGGTTTGCCGTCTGAAAGGATTGGATTTAAGGATAATATGTCTTTTGTAGGAATACTGTCAACGATGATCTTTATGGATAGATTTATTTTAAATTTCAGTAAATTTTCGTCCGATAAAATAGAAAAATGGCGAAGTAAAGGAATCAAATTTCAGGTCAGGGGAGAAAATGAGCATCGAAGAAAGCATTCGACAGCATATAATTGATAACTTCCTTTTGGGCGAATCATCGCGCCTTGCCAGCGACCGGGTCTCTTTTCTTGATACGGGAATAATCGATTCTACCGGCGTATTGGAGCTGGTTATGTTCGTTGAAGAGACCTTCGGGATTAAGATTGAGGATGATGAATTGCTTCCCGAAAACCTCGATTCTGTTGAAAATCTTGCCGATTTCATTCGCAGGAAACAGGGCGTTCAACAGCCCACTAAATAATTGTAACTGTTTCACTAAGTAATATCAGGGGCGCGCTTGTTACGGTACCGGCCGCGTATCATGGTAATTCCGCCGATTATCATCATGGCTCCGCCTATCCATTCCTTCAAGCCTGGTATCGTACCGATAGTGAAATATGCCAAAAGAGCAACTGCCACCGGTTGAAGCTGATTTAGAGTTGAAACCTTCGATATCTCAAGGTGGCTTAAGGCATGCAGGTACATGGGCCTTCCCAAACCCGGTCCGAGAAATCCCGCGATCGGAACCAGGTAATAATAGCTACCCAGGTAAGAGAAATTTAATTTGCCATCAATTAATGCGGCGATTGTAATAAAGATGAGGATATGCGTATTTCTCATCAAGGCGAAAAGATTGGGCTCTACCGCGCGCACGATTCTCTTGGCGATAATTTCCGATGTGCCGAAAAATACAGTGGAGCTGAGAATTATGAACATACCCTGTGAAACGTCGATACCGGCCTGGTACCTGATAACGAAAAGACCCGAAAGCAGGATAAACGCGCCGATAGCTTCCATTGGTTTGAAGCGCTCCTTGAAAATCCATATACCCAGGAAAACGACAATCAAGACCTCGAACCTGCTGAAAAATGCTCCGATTGTTGGGTCGATAAGTTTTATTCCATACCATAGCAAAAATATGGCGGTTACGCTCAATGCCGCCTGGATGACAATATACAGGTAAGATACCCGGTCTACCCGTACCGGTTCATTTTTATTCCTGTGCGCCCACCACCAGCCGAAATTGATAGGAACCGCCGTCACGAAAAGCCCGACCACCATCGCCATAGAATCGGCCTCGGTAAGAATAATTTTGCCCACGCCTATGCACAAGCCTGAAAATACGGCGGCGATAATCGAATATGCGTATCCTTTTGCTGGTGACGGATTATGTGTATATATGGCAATCGCTCCTGGTTAGGGTTTCAAATCTTACCTGTGCTTCGATATCCCCTCGTATTTGAAGGTCGAGAAAAGCTTGCTTTTATCCTGCGCCGATAACTCCGAACGATAAACTTCGCCCGTGAATGTATCTATTACGAAAAATACATCTGTACTGGGCGATTGAAGTTGATACCGGTCCTCATCAGAGTTTTTGTCGGCGAAAGAATTATTGTCCCCAAGAAGGGAAAAGATTAAAAGCGCGGTAATCATCCCCAGAAGAAAAATTTTGATTTTTTCATAAGACGTCATCGGAAACCTCCGTGGAAAAAGTTAAATAAAATAATCAGGAGCATATACTCCTGATTATCTTTAAAGCGAATATGAGTTTAAACAAATCTACATCCTGAAAACGCCATATTTCTGATCCGGTATTGGCCTGTTCAACGACATCGCTATTCCCAATCCCAGCAGGTCCCGGGTCTCCAGCGGGTCGATAATACCATCGTCCCAGATGCGGCCGGTGGAATAGTATGGCGATGATTCCTGTTCATACTTTTCCAAAATCGGTTGCCGGATTTCATCGATTTTTTCCTGGGACAGCTTTTGACCGGCCTTCTCGAGCTGTTTTATTTTCACAGTGGAAAGCACATCTGCCGCCTGTTCGCCGCCCATAACGCAGATTTTGGCGTTGGGCCACATCCATAATAACCTTGGATCATAAGCTCTTCCGCACATGCCATAATTTCCCGCTCCGTAGGAACCGCCGACAATTACAGTGAACTTCGGCACGTCGGCATTGGCTACAGCATGCACCATCTTGGCGCCGTCACGGGCGATACCGCCATGTTCATACTGCTTGCCTACAATAAAACCGGTTATGTTTTGCAGAAAAAGAAGCGGAATCTTGCGGATCGTGCAAAGCTCGATAAAATGGGCCGCCTTTAATGATGATTCGGAAAACAGGACGCCGTTATTGCCCAATATTCCCACCGGGTAACCGTGGATACGGGCGAAACCGGTTACAATAGTCTGCCCGTAAAGCTCTTTGAATTCCTGGAACCGCGAACCATCGACTAACCGGGCGATAGCTTCACGGATATCATACGGTTTACGAATGTCAGACTCTACAATGCCGTATAATTCTTCAGGATCGTAATACGGGTCTTCAGGTTCATCCCTGTCAAGTTCGAACTTTTTCTCCTTGACCACGTTTTCCACGATATTGCGCGTAATGCTGATAGCATCGGCATCGTTCAATGCATAATGGTCGGCGACCCCGGAAATCCTGCAGTGAACATCGGCGCCGCCGAGGTCCTCATCTGAAACCACTTCGCCGGTGGCCGCTTTGACCAGTGGAGGTCCGCCGATAAAAATAGTACCCTGTTTGCGCACAATAACCGTCTCATCACTCATCGCCGGCACATAAGCCCCGCCGGCGGTACACGAACCCATCACCACCGCGATCTGGGGGATGCCCATGGCAGAAAGACGCGCCTGGTTAAAAAATATCCTGCCGAAATGGTCCCTGTCGGGGAATGTGCCCGACTGGTGGGGGAGAAAGATACCCCCGGAATCGACGAGGTAAACGCAGGGGAGCCGGTTTTCCATGGCTACTTCCTGTGCGCGGACATGCTTTTTGATGGTCATCGGGAAGTAGGTGCCGCCCTTAACGGTGGCATCATTGGCTACCACCAGCACTTCTCTGCCATGAACGACGCCTATACCGGTAACCATACCCGCGGATGGGGCCTGGTTGTCGTACATGTCGTAAGCGGCGAGGGGAGAAAGCTCGAGGAAAGGTGTATTTTTATCGAAGAGTTTCTCCAGGCGTTCGCGAACGAGCATCTTGCCCCGTTCGGTATGCCTCTGCCGGGATTTCTCCGGTCCTCCCGGTTTGACTTCGGCGAGACGTTCGCGGAGAAGCTTGACCCGCTCCTTCATTATTCGCTGATTTTCTTTGAATTCGCTTGATGTTGTGTCGATTTTGGTTTCGATTCTGTACATATCTTATCTCAATTTAGAATGTTGCTTTAATCTACAATATTAACGATTTCTCGATTCCAAGTCAACAATATGGATTAAATTAAAAA
>WJIJ01000122.1 GCA_014730345.1 Candidatus Zixiibacteriota bacterium
CGCTTTCAATACTGTGCCCGGCAGGTCTCCCGACCTGCCGGGAAAATCTTACTTCAACAACACCATCCTCCGGGTGTGTTTTACATCTCCCGTTTTCAACACGCTGAAATATATCCCCGATGAAAACCTATCCGCGTTCCACCTTACCGAATGTTTCCCCGGCAAAATCTCATCATCAACCAGTGTCGCTACCTTTTGCCCCAGTAAATTGTATATCTCTAATTGGGCATTTCCCTTTTCTTCAACCGCGTATTCGATAATCGTCGATGAGTTGAAGGGGTTGGGGTGGTTGGTTAGGGTAACCACTGACGGCAGGTTGGGATTATTTTTATCATTAACTGAAGTGGGCATACGGAAATTAAGATTATTAGTTTGTTGCGCGTCGTGTCCACTCATAGGCCAGGGGAAACGTTCTTCTTCATATAGTATATCCTTCAACTTGAACGCATATATACGTTGAACCGGCCTCCCTCCAAAATCATAAATTGTATGAAAAATCATCTCCGCGATGCCATCATTATTTATGTCAGCCAAGGAAACTCCGCCAGGAAATGTGTAACCATAAACCCATAGCGGAAAATTCTCCAGCAATTCGCCATGCTTATTCAATGCCCAAATTCGTCCTTCAAATAGTCCGGTAACTGAGTCTCTCCTGGCAACATTATAGTTAAATATATAGTCTGAGCTTCCATCCCCGTCGATATCGCCAATTGAAGGACGATCCCAATTACATGCCGAAGGATGAGGGGTATGGAATGGCCAACCGTTGACAAGGTTTCCATCATGCGCGTTGAGTAGAAAGAACTGCCCGTTATAAGAGCCGCCGAACACAACGTAAACTTGGTTATCGGAAATATCTTTGCCGATTGATAAGGAAACCGGAGCATAAACCCCGGAATAATAGGGCCAATGATCAAGTTCATGCCCTTGATAGTTATAAATCGATACATAGTCAAGAGTCAAAGGAGGAGTAATTCGAGGGGTGCCATACAACACGCCTATTTCGAGTGTGCCATTCCCATCAAGGTCAAATAATACCGGTTGATCTTTAATTAGCACTGAATCCAAGGTTCCTCCGATATCTACTGGAAATCCTTCTACCACGGAACCATTTGACTCCAGTGCATAAAGTAAGCCATTATAATTATTGCTGGTAGTAACTACCAGTTCTATCTCACCGTCATTTTCAATATCACCCGCGGCTATTCCGAGAACATATAACCCATCGACCGGCCAACCAGGATAAAAATCCCCATTCCCAGAGTACACTCTAAGTTGATTCAAGCTGTCCGGGGAAAGGCGATTTATCCCGACTATAATTTCTAACGCTCGGTCCGAGTTAAGATCGAATAAAGTCAAATGAGTTCCTGCTTCGTTGCCGGAGAGATCTACCGGAAATCCATCGCATAGACTACCGTCAGGATTTACAGCTATTAATCCTGCTGTATGCTGATATGCATTTCTCCAATCTAAAACGATCTCGGGTTCGTTATCCCCATCTATGTCGCCTATTACCGGAGAATTGCCGAATTGATTGTCCTCATTAGAATTCACATAGGGCCAATTAGGGAGAGGATTACCACCGTAATCATAGGCATAAATCTTATTTCCAAAAGAAAGAAATATCTCGAGATAACCATCGTTATTTATATCGTATACTGTGAGACCTTGAAGCGGAGCCGCAAATGGTGAACTATCGAAAATCATCACAGGCCAGCCCTCCAGCAATACCGGCTCTTGCGCTTCAGAGGAACAAAATGTAAAAAACGATAGACACAATATTAATGCTAAATGTAATATTTTCATTTTCACTTCTCCAGTATAACGGGAGATTAATAATTTAATCTCCCGTGATCCCAAATTATTCTGTCCACTCGCACTCAGAAAAAGTATTTGTTAAGTATAAATCCTTACGGACACCCCCAGTTCCTTTTGTGCCCTGGTGGGTTGTTCCTTTCGCAGGGTCTACATCGTCTTTTCTAGCCCTTAAGCAATATTCGCCTTGCATCATACAGTCGCCAATAGAGTAAGAACCGTGACGCTCCCCCCCATTTACGGAGTAAACGGTCATGGGCGTTTCACCTTCAATTATTAGATTAACACGCACATTTCCAGTTAAAACTCCATCAACATAAGTGTATCCATGAAAGCATGGATATTGAGTTTTACCTGTTTCAGCTATTAGAATGACCGTTACGATAATAGCCAATAAAAACACCGGAAAGAGAACACGTAGTTTTTTCATTAATAACTCCCTTAACTTTAGATTTTAAGTGTTAGTGATTAGACATTGTTACTATAAGCATCTAACCATCAACCCCGGCGTTCCCCGCGCGAAGGACGCTCCTAAGCTCCCCCCCCTCAACGGTTTATAAATAACGCTCCATATACGGCACATTACGATATCCTTTACAATGTTCTGCCGGGTCTGCTTATCCGCGGCAGCCGGGGACATCTGCCGCGCACCCGAATTCGGTGCCCGGCAGGTCTCCCGACCTGCCGGGAAAATCTTACTTCAAAAGCACCATCCTCCGGCTGTGTTTTACACCTCCCGTTTTCAACACGCTGAAATATATCCCCGATGAAAACTTATCAGCATTCCAGCGCACCGAATGTTCCCCCGGTAGAGCTTCATCATCAACCAATACAGCAACCCTTTGACCCAGAAGATTGTATATCTCCAACCGAACTTCACCCTTTTCTTCAATCGTGTACTCGATAAC
>WJIJ01000123.1 GCA_014730345.1 Candidatus Zixiibacteriota bacterium
GGTTGTTACCAGGGTAAGCCATCGGAAAAACCGCCCATACACCTGAACCCGGACATGGATTATCAACCTAAGTACCAGCCCCAGGAATACAGCGCGTTCTTTGAGAATGGAGCGGCGATGCGCACTCCGCCCCTGGGTACGATCCCCCGTGATTGGCTCAGGGATGATAATGTGTTTTATCGCGGGGTGAATGACAAAGGCAGGCCGGTAAAAAACGCGCCTTTGGAGATGAACATGCTGAATTTAAAGCGCGGGCGCGTGGAGTTTAATGTCTATTGTTCGCCCTGCCACGGACGCACTGGTGACGGTAAAGGCATAATGCTCCAGTATGGTTATGTTCCCCCGCCGTCGTTCCATACCGACAGAATCCGTGATTTACATGATGGCGAGATTTTCGACGTAATCAGCAATGGCATCCGCAACATGCCTTCCTACAGAAACCAGGTACAGGTGGAGGACCGGTGGAAAATTATCCTGTACTTGAGGGCATTAGAGAGAAGCCAGAACGCTTCCATTGAAGATGTTCCGGAAGAAATGAGGGATAAGATAAAGTAAAATGGGTTTTGACGCTGAAAAATACCGTTTGAATAGTACGGCGGGATTTGAAAAGATCGTCCTCGTTATCGGGATAGCGGGTTTGGCGATAAGCTTCATCGGTTATTTCGTTAACGGCGACCAGTTTTTTCATTCCTATTTGACAGCCTATATTTTCTGGCTGACTCTCGCATTAGGCGGTTTGTTCGCGGTTATGCTTCATCACCTGACCGGGGCTACATGGAGCGTGGTCCTGCGCAGGATATTCGAAAACATAATGATTGTCCTTCCGGTTATGGCCCTGCTTTTTATACCCCTGTTTTTCGGCATTCATAATTTATATCACTGGAGCCACGCCGATGCCGTCGCTCATGACCACCTCCTCCAGCAAAAATCGCCTTATTTGAACACTCCGTTCTTCATTATCCGGGCGATCGCCTTTTTAGTTATCTGGTCGCTTTTCGCCAGGGCATTATACAAGAGCTCACTCAACCAGGATGCCGGATATTCGGAAAACCAGATTCCAAGGATGCGCCGTATCAGCGCCTTCGGTATGGTGGTTTTCGCGTTGAGCGTTACTTACGCATCATTTGACTGGCTGATGTCACTGGATGCCCACTGGTATTCCACGATTTTCGGCGCTTATGTTTTCGGAGGAAGCGTTCTCGGCATCATGGCGCTGGTTACCCTTATATGTATCTGGCTCCGCGGAAGGAATACATTAACTGAGGAAATCTCCACCGAACATTATCATGATTTGGGTAAACTGACTTTCGCTTTTGCCATTTTCTGGGCGTACATGGCATTTTCACAGTATTTCCTCATCTGGTATGGCAATATACCCGAGGAAACAATTTTCTATCAACACCGCTGGGTTGGTTCATGGAAAGCGGTGTCATTGATGATTGTTTTTGGACATTTCGTGGTGCCTTTCTTTATAATGATTACCCGCGCCGCCAAGAGAAACCTTTCCATGTTAGGTATTATGGTAGTGCTTTTATTGTTGATGCACTGGGTGGATATATTCTGGCTGGTGATGCCCAATCTCCATCACCACGGTGCGCATATTTCATGGATGGATGTCACTGCCACTGTCGGAATCGGCGGGATATTCTTATGGGTTTTCCTCAAACAAATGCGCAAGAATCCAATTATACCGGTAAATGACCCGAAATTAAAAGACTCTATAAAATTCGAAAATATTTAAGAAATTATGAACGAATCACCGGAAAAAGAGGTTCACGAAACTAATAGTAACGCCGGATATGAGAAAAGCGATGTCAATGTCGGCAAAGTTATATTATATGGAGCGGTCATTGCCTTGATTGTCATCGTTTCCGTTATCGGGCTATGGCAGTTTTTTACGGCCGAAAAGGAAAGACTGGTTTACGATGTGGTGTTGAAAATCGAGTCTGCTAAACTGCGTGATCTGCGTGCCCGGGAAACTGAAGAATTGAACTCGTATGCCGTGCTCGATGAACGGAAGGGTACCTACAGAATACCCATAGAGCGGGCCATGAAACTAATGGCGGAAGAAGCCTATCGGGAAAAAGCGGAAGGGAACTGATTTTTTATCGCTTATGATACGAAAAGCGTTAATGAAAATTACATTATTATCATTAATAATCTTTCTTACATCTCCCGGAGTTTTCGGGCAGGTGGCTAACAAGCAACCGGAGGAATTGCAAAAGATAGATGTGCGGGAGAACCTGGGAGGCAGTATACCTCTTGACCTCGAGTTTGTTAACCACCATGGGGATTCGGTACAGCTTGCACAATATTTCAATGATGGAATACCGGTGATACTTGTACTCGCTTACTACGAATGTCCCATGTTATGCAACCTGGTAATGAACGGCGTCAGCAATTCCATACGCCAGCTCGATTGGACTCCCGGCGAAGAATACCGCATACTTGTCATAAGTATCGACCCTGAAGAAACTGTCGCATTGGCCCAGGGCAAACGGCATCGCTATGTGGAAGATTTCGGAAAACCGGTAGCCGAGGATGGATGGGTATTCTTCGTGGGCGAAGAGAAGATGTCACGCGAATTAGCCGATTCACTCGGCTTTATATATTATTATGATGAAAAGAAAGATGAATATGCCCATCCGGCGGTGGTTTTCCTTATGACCGAGGAAGGGAAAATTTCCCGTTATCTCTATGGCATCGAATTCAAAAAGCAGGACCTGAGACTTGGATTGCTGGAAGCAGGCCGCGGAAAGATTGGCAATACTCTCGATAAAGTTTTACTCTACTGCTATCATTATGATCCTGACGAAGGTAGCTACACCGTCTTCGCCGAAAATGTGATGAAACTCGGCGGCGGGATTACTGTAGTGGTGCTGGCATTTTTCATGGGCGGATTATGGGTCCGGGACCGGGCTAAAAAAGCGAAGCAAGGTTGATGATAAGATAAGAGGTTTCCGAGATAGATGGATACGACTGGAACATTGTTCATGCCCTCGGGGGCGTCAACCATATCAGGCGAAGTCGACGCCGTTTTTAATTTTATACTGATAGCCGGTTCGATTATCTTCGCGATAGTAGTCGGATTGATAATCTTCTTTTCGGTTCGTTACCGGCGCAGGGATAAACCCGGGCTGACATCGGGGATTTCTCACAATTTGAAGCTCGAGTTAACCTGGACGATTATCCCTGTTATCCTGGTTTTCTTCGCGTTTTATTTCGGTTTTAAGACCTACCTGAAGATGTCCATTGTACCCGGCAACGCTATCGAAATTAAAGCCACCGGGCAGAAATGGTTCTGGTCATTTGATTATCCCGAGGGGGTAACCACGGTTAACGAACTGGTTGTGCCTGTAGACCAGCCGGTGAAGGTGCTCCTGTCCTCGCAGGATGTAATCCACAGTTTCTTCGTTCCCAATTTCCGTATCAAGATGGATGTTTTGCCCAACCGCTATACAGTAACCTGGTTCGAAGCCCACCAGAAAGGCGAGTACAACCTTTTCTGCGCGGAATATTGCGGCACGGAGCATTCGGAGATGGTCGGCAAGGTGCGCGTGGTCAGCGAAAGCGAGTATCAAAATTGGCTGGAGGAAAGCTCCACCGCCGGAGAGGGTATGACGCCGGCGGAATACGGCGCGAAATTGTACATCAGCAAGTCCTGCAATACCTGCCACAGCATCGACGGAACAGCGGGCAACGGTCCGAGTTTTAAAAACATATTCGGCAAGACCGAGAAATTCGCCGACGGCTCCCAGGCAGTGGTCGATGAGAACTACTTGAGGGAATCAATACTCGAACCCGCGAACAAAATAGTCGCCGGTTATCAAAATATTATGCCCACCTACCAGGGATTGGTTAAAGATAGAGAAATCGACGCGTTAATCGCGTACATGAAAACGCTCAGTAATGAACAACAATAGAGTTTAGTTATGAATACTATAGAATCACCCAATTATATGAACGCCAAGAAAGGAATCCTTTCCTGGCTTTTCACGCTGGATCATAAAAGAATCGGAATCCTTTACCTGATTGGTATTATGGCCGCATTCGCCCTCGGAGGAATTCTGGCCATGCTTATCCGCATGGAACTCATCCATCCCGGTCAGGATATTATGGACGCCGATACCTATAACCAGGTATTCACCCTGCATGGGGCGGTGATGATTTTCCTGTTTATTATCCCGTCAATTCCAGCGGCGCTGGGTAATTTCTTTTTGCCGATTATGATCGGCGCGAGGGATGTCGCCTTCCCAAAACTTAACCTGGCCAGCTGGTGGATTTTTATCGGCGGTTCATTGTTCGCGGTTTTCTCCATGTATGCCGGCGCTGTGGATACCGGGTGGACTTTCTATACGCCGTACAGTACCAAAACCGGTACCGCGGTTATCTCCATGACGCTTGGTGTGTTTATCCTCGGGTTTTCATCCATTTTCACCGGTTTGAACTTTATCGTTACCATTCATAAACTGCGCGCTCCCGGCTTAACATGGTACAAACTACCCCTGTTTGTTTGGGGACTGTACGCGACAGCTATCATCCAGGTGCTGGCGACCCCGGTGCTGGGTATGACCCTTATCTTATTGATCCTTGAGCGTGTGTTCCAGATAGGGATTTTCGATCCGGCCATGGGTGGCGACCCGGTGCTGTTCCAGCATTTCTTCTGGTTCTATTCACATCCGGCGGTGTATATTATGATCCTGCCGGGAATGGGAATAATCAGTGAACTCATCTCGGTTTTTGCTCATAAAAAGATATTTGGCTACAAGGCAATCGCCTATTCCAGCCTCGCTATCGCCTTTATCAGTTTCCTGGTCTGGGGACATCACATGTTTGTCAGCGGCCAATCGGAAATTGCCGCCATGATATTCTCATTTCTGACTTTCCTCGTAGGTATACCATCAGGTATAAAAGTATTCAACTGGCTAACAACCCTTTACAAAGGGTCCATTACCTTTGAAACGCCCATGCTGTACGCGCTTTCATTCCTTTTCCTGTTCACCATTGGAGGTTTGACCGGGATCTTTTTAGGGGCGCTGGCGACTGATGTTCATTTGCATGACACTTATTTCGTGGTAGCTCATTTCCACTATGTCATGGTCGGGGGCACGGTGATGGCGTTTATGGGCGGATTGCATTACTGGTGGCCCAAGATGTTCGGCAGGATGTATAACGAAAAATGGGCTAAATTCGCGGCGCTGTTGATTTTTGTTGGTTTTAATATCACTTTCTTTACCCAGTTTATTCTCGGAAGCCAGGGAATGCCCAGGCGTTATTATAACTATCTGGACCAGTACCAGCCGCTGCACGCGTTCTCTTCCTACGGTTCATGGATACTTGGTCTCGGATTCTTAATTGCCTTCATATACCTGTTTTATGCCGCTTTCAAGGGGCGTCCAGCGGGAAGAAATCCATGGGGAGCATTAACCTTCGAGTGGGAGACGCCTTCTCCGCCGCCGACCGAGAACTTCGACAAGGATCCTGTTTTAAGGCATGAGCCCTACGATTATGACAAGGTTTTAGTTGAAAGGACTTACCCGGAGAAATGAACCATAAGGAAGGACATCCGGAGTTTTTAGCGCACCATTTCGCCGAGCCCGAGCAACAGCATGAGTCGGCCAAGTTCGGAATGTGGGTATTTTTATTGACCGAGATACTCCTTTTCGGCGGTCTGTTCCTGGCATATACGGTTTTCCGCTCATGGAATCCGGATATGTTCTATAATGCCCACCTGGCGTTGGACAGAACCCTGGGCGCGGTAAACACGGTGGTGCTGATAACCAGTTCCCTGACTATGGCATTGGCAATTCGAAGCATCCAACTCAACCGTAAAAAGCATTCGATGTACTTCCTTATTGCCACTCTGGTGTTCGCCGCTGTGTTTCTGGTTATCAAGTATTTCGAATATTCGCATAAGATCCATCTCGGACAGCTTCCGGGAAAATATTATACTTACACCGGTATCGAGGGGAATAACCCCCATATATTTTTCGGAATATATTTCGCTATGACCGGATTACATGGAGTACATGTTATCGCTGGGATGATTATTATTTCCTGGATACTGATACGCGCATCCAGGAATCATTTTTCGCATGAATATTACACGCCCATGGAGATGACCGGGCTTTACTGGCATCTCGTGGATTTGATTTGGATTTTCCTGTTTCCGCTGTTTTACCTAATAGGATAATTTATGGTTGAACTGGTACCCGAACATAAACATCACGCCCTGCCCCTGAGGGTATATCTCGGCGTTGCCGGCGCGCTCATGGTGTTGACCGTTATAACCGTGGCTGTTTCTTATGTTGATTTCGGGGGATGGAATGTGGTTGTTGCTCTTTTGATAGCAGGATTCAAAGCCTCGCTGGTAGCATTATATTTCATGCACCTGCTCTATGACAACAAACTCTATATGTTCATATTCCTTTCCGCGGTTGCCTTTTTGGTGATACTTATCGTGTTTACCATGTTTGACACCGTCCAGCGCGGGCGATTAGACGAAATCAAGGATAAACCCATTAAACAGCAGGCGGAGATTTACGAAAAATTGAAGACCGACAGCCTTGATGTTGAACATGAAGGCGATTCGGGACACTAAAAAATTTTAGAGTTATAATGGAGAAAAAAGTAAAGAATTTCCGCAGGTTCGCTCTTTTCAGCACATTAATGACTTACTTCGTTATCTTTATGGGCGGGCTTGTGCGTGTTTCCGGCGCCGGACTCGGATGCCCGGACTGGCCGAAATGTTTCGGCAGGTGGCTCCCGCCGACAAGCGTGGAACAGCTTCCGGCGCATATCGACCCCAGCCTTTTTAATTTCACCTTAGCCTGGATCGAATATTTCAACCGCCTCGTGGGAGCTTTGCTGGGTGTGTTTATTACCGTAACTACCGTATGGGCGCTGGTATCCTTCCGTAAATTCCCTAAAATCCTGTATTCGGCAATCGCCGCCTTTTTTCTGGTGGCTTTAACCGGCTGGCAGGGAGGGCTTTTGATAAGGCTGGAGCTTGAGCCGCTGGCGGTAACTATTCACATGACCTTAGCTTTTATATTGGTCAGCGTTATGATTTATCTCACCCTTCAGGCATATTTCCTGGAAAATCCTCAATTGGAGAGCAATTCGGTTTACCGCCCGAAACTTCATTTATGGGCGGGGGCTATCTGGCTGGTGTCAATGCTCCAGATTTTTTTCGGGACGCGGATACGTTCGGCTATCGAAATAATCAGGGAGCAATATCCGTTGTTGCACGAGCTTGAATGGCTTGCGAAAATCGGATTTATGAAACATTTCCATATTACGTTAGGATTCATACTGGTCGGTATGGTCGCTTACGTCTTCAATGAAGCCGTGAACAAGAGTAAAAATCCGTCTGGCTTGATCTTACAGGGGAGCTGGGCGATGATGATACTTGTTGTGTTGCAGGTTATTACAGGTCTCGCTTTGATTTTTATCGGCATCCCGCCTATTCTGCAGGTACTGCACCTGTGGATTTCGAGTATATTTTTCGGTACAATTTTGATTGTATATTCATCATTGAAAGCATAGGTTAATCTTATATGAGTTCTGGGAATAAAATACCGAAAGCTGCCGTAATCACCATTCCAGTTATCTTGATTTTCGCGGTTGCCGCTTATATAGTAATCCAGCGAGCGGAAAAGTCGCGTTCGGATTTGCCTGTTTATGGGACGGTTCCCGAATTCCAATTTACTTCCCAACATGGAGAGCCTTTCGGAACCGGGGATTTAATGGGCAAAATAAACATTATGGATTTCTTTTTCACTTCCTGCAGGGGACCATGCCCGGTTATGCACACCAATATGTCCGACCTGTATGAGCTATTCAAGGGCCATGAGCAGATACAGTTCGTTTCAATTTCGGTCGATCCGGAAAATGACACCCCGGAAGTTCTTGCAGGATACGCGAGAGATTTTAAGGTAAATGACGGCCGCTGGGTTTTTCTTCACGCGCCCATCGACAGCGTGGTGTGGTTGTCTGAAAATGGATTCAGCCTGGCGGCGGATAATCTGCCCAATATGCACAGTACCAAATTTGTGCTTGTTGACGAGAATGCTCAAATACGCGGATACTACAGCGGTACCGATGAAGCAAGCATTAATATAATGATAACCCATATCCGGGAAATGGTGAAAAGCCTCAAGTGAACGCGTCATATTTACCGACATTAAATGCTGTTTTAAATTCCATAAGCTTCATCCTTTTGCTGATCGGGTATTCGTATATACGTAAAGGCAACCCCGGCGCGCATAAAAAACTAATGCTCTCCGCGCTGGTCTCCTCCGCGGTATTTTTAACCTCGTATTTGATTTATCATTATAATGTTGGTTCGGTGCCATATCCCTACCATGACTGGACCCGCCCCGTGTATTTTATCATCCTCGTTCCCCATATAATTCTTGCGGCTCTCATGACCCCGTTTATTTTGGTTGCTGTCGTTTATGCCCTTCGTGGGAATTTTCAAAAACATAGAAAGATAGCCCGATGGGTGTTCCCGGTGTGGATATTCGTTTCGATCAGCGGGGTAATTATTTACCTGATGTTGTATATTTTTTAAGAGGGATGACCGCACAGATACAGCCATCCCCCGGCAGGACCTATGTTAAGGAGTATCTGTTTTGTCGATATTGCGTTCGATAATGTAGAAAACCAACAGGGCCAAACCCGCGAGGATAAAAGCTCCGCTTATCATAACCCCGTTCTGGAGATCGTGCGGAAGAAACTGGCCTATCATAAAAGCTACGCCGATTCCCACTAATACCATTCCCCATTTAAGGGATGTACGATAGTTCGATTTAGTCTGGTACAGGTATTTAAGGTTCTCATCGACCATTCCCTTTTCAATCAATTGTTTGCGTAACCTGTTGTCAGATATTATCTTCACGATAAACCCGATCAGGTAGAAAAAAGCTACGCCTATCAATGGTTCCAAACTCATAATTATTCTCCTTTCGTGTCATTTAATCTATAGGACAGGCGTACTCTGAGAATGTTGCAGTTTCGGGGTTTTCGTTTATTTGCAACAAAATCGGGGCAGGAGCGGTCTAATAAACATGTATGAAACCGCGGTTAACGAAAAAGACCTGGTTGAGAATATACTCGGCGGCAACAAGGAATCATTCCGCGTTTTTATTGAGCAATACCAGAAACTGGTCAGCCATGTGGTGTTCAGGATGATTTCCGGTGATGCCGACCGCGAGGATATTTGCCAGGATGTTTTTGTGAAAGTTTATTTAAATCTTAAGAATTTTCGATATGATTCCAAATTATCGACATGGGTCGCCAAAATCGCCTATAATACAGCCCTGAACTATCTGGATAAAAAGAAATTGCCGTTATATGGAGATTTTAGCGATGAAGAACGGAAAGTTGAGGAGGCAATCGCGGAAAATACGACCCCTGAGGATTACGCTGGCGAGAGAGAAATTTCGAGAAAAGTTGTTGAGGAAATAGATGCAATGCCCGTAATTTATGGAACTATACTCAGTTTGTATCATTTAGAAGAAATGAGTTACCGGGAAATCGGAGATATAATGAAACTCCCGGATGGAACAGTTAAAAGCTACCTTTACCGGGCCCGGAGAATGCTTAAGGAAAGGCTTCTTAGAAAATACCAGCGGGAGGATTTATGAATAATGAGCACCTGAACGATGAGCAATTGCAGGCTTATCTCGACGACAGTTCGGATGTTAACCATTCTGTCATTGAAAAGCACCTGAGCGTATGCGAAAAATGCCGGAATGCGCTGGAGTCTTATAAAGAACTCTATACTGCCCTCGCGGAAGATTCCGGTTTTGACCTCCCGGAAAGCTTTCCCGAAAAAGTGATGACAAGGTTCGAAAATGTGCCCGTTAATCCACGCAGGGAACTATTGCTCGACTGGCTGATTGCCGCTGTTTCCATTTTGGCCGGCGGAGCCGCGATATTCCTTATCTTCGATATACGCCAGTTCTTGGGAGGAATTATCAAAATATCCCGCGAACAGGCCGGTTTACTCAATGATATTTTTGAAGGTATCGGATTCTACTCCCATGATTTATCTGCCGGCGGTAATCTGATTATTTACGCCATTTTAATAATCGGCGCAATCGCCTTGTTCGATAAATTTCTGCTTAAGGGAAAAATCATGAACCTCATAGCGGTTTAAGGGATTTATTGTCGAAGCATTTTCCCCGTTTGCAGGTAGTACCGGGATATGATTAAGGCTGTCAGTAGAATTAATCGGGCAAAACCTGTTTGGCTTCCGAACCGACAATCGACTCCTTGAGGTCGAACATACGTCCGTTGGGTACTTCTACCGAAACCGCGGTTTTTAATTGACTCAACTTGATCAGCGTGTCCCGTATACGCTGGGCGCTGTTTTCAATAACTTTGACTTTGTCCATTACTTCAGAAGAAAGATTATACTTCTCGTTTTGCAGAAGTTGTGAAGCGCCCATTATGGTAGTGAGCGCGTTGTTGACTTCGTGGTTTATGGTCATGGAAGTTTGATGAAGGGCTTCGATTCTCTCCTGTTCGATGCGTTTCTGAATCTCCTCATCATCAGCAGATTCCTTGCCCTTCTTAAGTACGATTTTCTTCATAGGCTGAGTTAAGTTTTCGGGGAAATTGCTGTTCCTGATTATATAGCTGATCTTGCTTTCTTTAAGCTTCGAGATAACATCGGGATTCTCCGAATCCTTGACTATCATTATAACCTGTCTATCCAGGCCTATTTTCTTCATCCTGTTGTAAACGTTAATCCCGTTTTCATCAGGAAGGTGATAGTTCATTATCAAAAGGTCGTATCGCTTCAACAGGGATTTTTTAATTGCATCCGAACCCCGGGAGACAACATCGATACTCCCGATGCTGAAATATTTCCTTAATTCTGTACGAACCAGAAAATTGTGATATGGGTCATTGCCGATTAAAAGTACTTGCATTTCATATCCTGTTGCTACGCTTATTCACCCTTCATGATGCCACGCGGTCATCATTGCAGGTCCGGAAGTTTTTCACTTTCCTGTGTATGCCGCTTTATTGGTGATACGGTAAAACGGCGTAACCAATCTGATGATATACACGCCTCCCGCGACCTTTGTTCCACTATTATTATCGGCATACCATTGATGCGTATTAACACCGGCATGGGTCCGCGAGGTTGGAATTTGGATGTCCCTGACCTTCTCACCGGCAACAGAATATATATAAATTTCCGCAGTTCCTGACTGAGGCAAATAGAAAGAGATATTAACAAACTCTTGAAATGGATTGGGATACAGGTCGAAGTACTCGCTGTAATCGACATTTAGCGGTCTGACAAGTATGTAAATGGAATCGATTACAGTACTAACGGAATCTTCGATTTTTATGAACTGGCCTCCCGCTTTTTCAGTGGTCAACAGGCTGGCATCATAAAAACCGGAGGTCCGTTCAACAAAATCATTAACGATTTCCAGACTGCTGTCCGGCTGGACATGGAGGTATGGTTGCGCGCCGGATACCGGTCCCTCCGGACCTGTGATATTAAGTGATATCTCAATCTCATCGCCCCCGACCGGAGCGTCATACTTACTCGCGGTTACTGCAAACGAACCGCTGGCTTTGAAAGCGTTCACGATACCCCATCCGTATTCATTGTTGGGTGAGTCGGCATTGGAGGAAGCTCCCTTCAATTTATCCATCAAATCTATGACCGTAATATTGGGATTTGCCTGCCATACTAATGCGGCCGCCGATGCCGCCAGCGGCGCGGACATGGAAGTTCCGCTTGTGTAATTATAGTAATCGATATCCTGCCATGCCGCCCCGTAAACCCTGCTCCCCATAGCCATGACATCCGGCTTGATCCTGCCGTCATAGGTCGGTCCGATTGAGGACATTCGCATACGGTTTCCTGTTGAGTCAACTCCTCCGACGGCCATCACCGAATCTCCATCGGCGGGAGCGATAATATACCGCCACGGATTATCACCTTCATTACCCGCTGAGTTAACCACGAGTATCCCTTTGGACGCGGCTATGTCGGCGGCTATGGTTATCAGGGCGGTATTGCCGTCCATGTCGGAATAATCGTACCAACCATTGTAGCCGACTGAAGAGCTTATTATGTCCACGCCCAGCGAATCAGCCCATTCCGCGGCCGCTATCCAGTTGTCTTCCTCCGCGCGGATCTCATCGAAATAAAGTTCGGTTTTAGCCAGGGCAAAATCTGCCCCATAGGCGCCGCCGATTAGATTTCCGGGAGAGTTGCCGGCAATTACCGAAAAAGTGCTGGTTCCATGACTGCGCTGGGCATCGATACCGTCCTGCACGTCCTCGTCGCCGTTTATAAAATCATAGGCGGCAATCAACCTGCCATCGCTGATCAGTGAGTCGAAAACTTCATGGTCGAGGAAAAAACCGGTATCGAAAACCGAGATAAACACGCCTTCGCCGATGAAACCGAGGTCGTGCAAGCGGTTAATCCCTGCCTGGTTAAGCTGGTGGTAGGATGGGCCGTACAGGCTGTCCGGTACAAATCTCGATAATTTTCCGGCAGTTTCTGGTCGAAGAGGAGATTTGAAGAAAGTCTTTACCGGTTCTACCCGGGCAACGAAATCCAATTGTTCAATCCTGCTTAACTGCATATCGGAAGCTATTACCGAAACGGCGTTTAACCAACGGGATTTGCGCCATATAACGGCCCCGGTCCGCATTATCCTGCTTACATATTCCTGGCTGACCGGGAGGTCGTTGAATCGCGCTTCCACTCCTCTTTTAAGCCGCCTGTTTAAAGCCCTTTGGGTAAACAAAGCATTAACCGCGCTGAGTTTTATGGAGCTTGAGTTACTGTACGTTCCCTTATTTTTAAAAAAAACCCAATGCCGTTGAGTGTTCTGGTAAGGATTATGGAATTGGTTTCCGCTGGCGGTTAAAAGCGGGGATGCAAATAGCAACAGCAGTATTAAAATTCGTTTCATTATATAAATTCTCAACGAATAACCGTTATATATTTACAACAGTTTTATCGCGGAAATAGTTTATTTAAAATACTACATTCGTGTTAGATTTGCCATTCAAATTGGCCTGTAATTCCCCATTTTATTTGGCTATTTTAACTTTAAAAAGGGGGCTAAACTCAAGGATGAATATTTAGAGCCGATTTAATCATTGAGGATATAAATGACACAGACAATTGCACCAACACCCAGAATAGAAACTCGAAAAGGCGTTTTAATCATTGATTCCTACTCCGGTCCTTTGTTGAAGTTGTCCGAACAACTTCTTCAGATTGGATGCGAGGTGGCAACGTCTTTTTCGCTTTCCGACGCGTTCAGGGAGATAGCTGAATCACATCCGAAAGTTGTGCTGTTGAATTTGAAAGCCAACCCGGAAGAATCATTCGAGTTTCTGGAAAAACTGCGGGAGGCCGGAAACACTACCCCCGTGGTGGTCATATCCGAAGGATTATCGACGGAGACTGCTATCCGCGTGATGAAACTCGGGGCTTATGAATATTTGCCCCTTGACGCCAACCCGGATAAGATAATAAGCGTTGTCAACCATCTCGTTAAAGATTCTAAGAGGGAAAAAGCGCTTGGTCCGATATCCTCGGGGCGGGAGAGACAGGATTATGGTGACTATGAATTAATCGGCAACTCCCCCGAGATAGTGGAGATAGCCAAACTAATCGGCCAGGTTGCCGATACCGACGCGTCAGTTTTGATCCAGGGTGAATCAGGCACCGGCAAAGAGCTTATTGCCAAGTTGCTTTACCAGAACGGCAGTCGCCGCGATAAACCGTTTCTATCGGTCAACAGCGCGGCGATTCCCGATACCTTACTCGAATCCGAACTGTTCGGGCATGAAAAAGGATCATTCACGGGAGCTTATTCACGCAAACTGGGTAAATTCGAGCAGTGCAACGGCGGAACCATTTTCCTCGATGAAATCGCCGATATGTCATTGATGACCCAGAGCAAAATCCTGAGAGTATTGCAGGAACAGGAATTTGAAAGGGTAGGCGGCAACCATACTATTAAAGTGGACGTGCGCATTATAGCCGCTTCCAACAAAAGCCTGGTTAAATCGATTAAAGAAGGCGGTTTCCGGGTTGACCTGTTCTACCGCCTGAAGGTAGTTTCCATCTATTTGCCTCCCCTTAGAGAACGCAAAGAAGATATTCCCCTATTAATTGACTATTTCCTCAAGATTTACTGCAACGAATGCGGCCGCGAAATCGACGGCGTAAGCCCCGAAGCGATAAAACAGCTGAAAGCATACCCGTGGCCGGGCAATGTACGGGAGCTGGAGAATAATGTGCATACCGCGGTAGTAATGTGCAAAGAGAGAACTCTCCTGCCGGAACACTTCCCGGTGCTTTCCGAAAAGCGGGAAGCGGTAAAAATCAATCTCGATGAGATCGAAAACGACTATACCCGGATGTTTAACGATATTATTACTCCCAACTTTGACCGGATAGTGAATATCTCCAACGGCCATATTTACCAGCACCTGATGTCGGCTATGGAGAAAGCATTGTATTCCATGGCATTGAAACACTGCGGTTCCAACCAGGTGAAAGCATCTGAATTATTGGGAGTGTCCAGAAATACGCTTCGTGACAGAATCAAAAAATTCGGCCTTTTCTAAAATTCCTGCCAATGTACCCGCCGTTCGGAGGGGGGCGGCGGTACCGTGCCGGTTCCGCATGTCGGAACCGGTTCGTTTTTTATAAAAACAGAGAAGTTGACACCGGGTAAGAATTGTTATACTTTGGTAGTATGCTCAAACGTATGGTTTTATTGGTCTCTATTACCGCTTTACTCCTGCACCCGGTTGCGTACGCCCAGGACAAAGATGATACATTAAATATCCGCCAAACCGTAACCCCGATACTTAAGGGGGCGCTTATCGACGATGATGACCTCCGCCTCAGGGATGATTACCTTGAAAAAGATTCAATGAGAATCGCTCTCGTCGATTCTTTCATGGCAGATCCTTACTTCCTTGAATCATACGGCGAAGTAATCTATAATCGTATGTCCGAAGATCCCATGTTCGCCGAATTGGTAATCATGGGCGGGGAGATGCTGACGCCGGTCAGCGAGGGATTCATACCGAAAATCGAATTCAAATCGATACTTCGCCCTCACGATGCCCCCGGTCTGGGACTGAGAAAATTCCTGAAATCGGACGCGGGTCTGGATAAACTCTCCGATGAATTGAAATCAGCAATCGATATATTTCTTTTCGCCGTGGTAAACGCGGATAGGGATCTCGATGAGTCTTATGCCGAAACTCCGCGGGACAGCATGATCTATGGCCTTGCTTCCCTTTTAATGGATGATGAATTAAACGAGAAAAAGTCGGTAGAGGAACTCGATAGCCTTGGCGAGATAGGAGAGGAATGGGCCAAACGAATGGCTGAGTTACTTCCCAGGTATAAGCTTGGAATGATGCTTAACGGCGGGCGCACACTGGCCGGTTGGCTGGATAATGTTATTGGACGCGGCAAGGATTCATATTTCGGAGAAGTTCAGCTGGCTTCGAAAATCGAATTTGAGACCGATTGGGGTAAGATAGGTGTCGGGACCGAAAACGATGATATTTATTCCGGTTCTTATGTATTAATCATAGACCCCGGCGGGGATGATTCATACAACATCAAAGCCGTTTACGGACATACGGTTACCGTGGTTGTTGATTACAATGGTGATGACATCTACAAGTTTACCAATGATTCCCTGTACAGTTACACCGAGACCGAGAAAATTTTGAACGATAAGCCCCCCGGTATAGGCGGTTATACATACCTTGTAGATTACAATGGCGATGATATCTACAAGGGCCATGATTTCTCGCTGGCGGCGGGTATTTACGGCGTATCGATTTTCAAAGACTACGATGGCGATGATACTTACAATACCGATACATTCGGTCCCGCGGCCGGTTCAATGGGAATCGGCATCCTGATGGATTTCAGAGGCAGGGACCGCTACGACGGCGCCATATATAACGAGGGATATGCTTTCACCGGCGGGCTGGGAATCCTTTTCGATGCCGGCGGTCATGACAGCTACCTGTCCGGAGGAAAGTACGGCGATATTCTCCGCTACGAAGACCATTATGTAACCTTCGCCCAGGGTTCAGCGTTCGGGCTTAGGCCATACCTCTCCGGAGGAATCGGAATGCTGTTGGATGGTTCCGGCAATGATATCTACTTTTCGGACATATTCGGCCAGGCTTCCGGTTACTGGTATTCCGCGGGCATTATTTACGATAAAACCGGCAACGACCGTTACCAGAGTTTCCAGTACGCCCAGGGCGCGGGGACGCACATGGCTGTCGGGTGCCTTCGGGATGTGGCTGGTGATGATGTCTATTTTTCCAAGGGAGTTTCTCAGGGATGCGGTCATGATTATGCTCACGGATGGCTCGTAGATTATTCCGGAGATGATGTCTACAGCGCCTATGACCTCTCCCAGGGCGCGGGTTCCGCCAACGGCATCGGCGCCATTGTTGATTTGGATGGAAGCGACAGGTATTATGTTAAATCCGACCGCAATACCCAGGGCTATGGCAATCCGCGTCGTGACTACGGCTCTATTGGATTGTTCTATGACGGCGGCGGATTCGACCGTTATGACGGCGGCCCCGGAAGCGATAATAACATCTGGATTTATTCCCGCTGGGGAATAGGTTGGGACGAGTTTACTGAAGATACCACGGGTACGAGATGAAACGCGCTTTAATTTTATTATTTCTGATTTTATCACTTTCTCAATCGGACTTGTTAGCCGTTACCGAAACTGAACTCGATTCGCTGTGGATACGGGCGTCATCAGGAGGTATTCGTTTCCGCGATGAGGTTCAACCTGCCAAAGACGCCCTGGTGGAACACGGGGAGGAGGCTGTTGATTATCTCGTTGATAAAATGGATACCCGGGGCGCGCGGGAGATGCATACGCTGGTGGATATCCTCGGGAAAATCGGAAGCCCGGCTGTGGATGAAGTCTGCGGGCAGTTAAACTCCGATGATTTCTACCGTGTCCGCCTCGCTACAAGGGTGCTGGGCAGGATCGGGGACAGCACCGCTGTTGATTGTCTACTTCCGCATGCTGGAAGCCCCGAGTATAACATCCGTTCGGGAGTAGCTTCGGCACTCGGTAAAATAGGGCATAGTTCAGCGGTTGAAACCCTAAAAGAGCTTTCGCGGGATGAAGATTACCTGGTGAGGAAATCGGCTGTTGTCGCGCTGGGGAAGATGCCTTTTGATAAAGTGAAAGAGCAATTGATTCTGTGCTTGTCAGATGACTATTACGGTGTCCGCTATTCGGCGGGGAGAGCCTTTGCCGGGTACGAGGACGGGGGCGCGGAAGAATCAGCGGAATACTTGAAGGATTATGTAGATGAGTTCCTTGATAAAAAAGAACCGTTTTCTGATATAGAAACTTTGGCGGTAACCCATGCTATAGAAACTCTCGGTACAATGGAGTATAAGGACGCGAGGGGATTATTCAAAGATATTATTAAATCCGACCGGACTTCGATTATTCGCGGCTACGCGGTTCGGGGTCTCGGTAAGGTAGGGAAAGAATCTGATTTCCGGATGATTTCCAAACTGGTAAAATACGAACCCGATTATTTCGTTAAATCAATGATGCTCAATATGGTAAAAAACCATTGAGCTGATAATCAAGCGACATGGATATCTATTCTCAATTAGGCAAATTATACAAGAACGCCGGAATTCAGGCTGATAATTCCGAGACTGTAGCGGATAATATCACAGAGATAGCTTCGAAACTTGGGGGTCAGGCGGTTTCCAATGAGCAGGGCGGGATTATCGAGATAAATTCTACTTTAAGCGCCGGGGAGCGTCATGGAATTTTCCATATTGGAATGAGTGAATTGAAATCACCAGGCAATTTTTCCTTACTTTTCGATCAGGCATATTCCGTCCTCCCGCCGAGGGATAAAATTCTTTTTATCGATACCGAGACAACCGGTTTATCCGGCGGGGTAGGCTCGATGGCATTTTTAATCGGAATGGGGTATTTCGAGAATAGTTGTTTTAAAGTACGCCAATTCTTCTGCCCTGATTTCGACTACGAACCGGCGATGTTACACGAATTGAAAAGCGTGGCGGTAAACTTCGAATATGTAGTCAGCTATAATGGTAAATGCTATGACATTCCCCTGCTGGTTAACAGGTGTATCTTAAACCGTGTGGAAGCATCGCTGGCGGATAAAGTTCAACTCGATTTGCTCTTCCCGGCGAGACGTTTATGGAAAGTTTCTCACGGGGATTGCAGTTTGATAAATTTGGAACGGGAGATTTTAAAGTTTTACCGAACCGGTGATATACCCGGCTCGGAAATTCCATCGGCGTATTTTTCATTTTTGAACACGCGGTACCCGGCGGCGATGAAGCTGGTGATTACCCATAATCGAAATGACATACTCTCCCTCGCCGGTTTGTACTACCACGCTTTAAGCCTCGATGATAACAAACTTTCTCTTGAAGAAAACTATTCACTCGGCTTGATCCATTTCAGGCGGCGGGAAGAAAAGCAGGCTGAGAAATATTTCCGGTTGTTTATTGAGGAATGTGGAGAATGCGAATCGCTTTACCGGGCGTTTTTCCATCTTGGTGTCATCCTGAAGAGAGCCTGCAGGTGGAGGGAAGCATACGATTGCTATATGCTGGCTTTGCAAAAAGGGGGAGCGCCGGAGATATTCGCGGTCGAGGCGGCCAAGATTTCGGAACATAAACTGAAAGATTACAAAAATGCTCTAAATTTGACCAACATGGCTCTAAGCGCAATAAAATCAAAACATTCCAGTCTTGTTAAATCCTCCAAAATCAATAAATCCTTAAACCACAGAAAAAATCGGCTGATTCAACGGCTCGGATAATTCAAAAATCCTTTCAACTTACCGATAAACTATAGTGTGAGCGAGTTATTGAAAGAAAGGATATGAATAAAGAACAGATATTTACCAGGGTAAAGGAAAATGTCAAATTATCGACATTGCCTCAAACCCTGAGTGAAGTGTTATCGACTCTTGATGATGACACTTCATCAGCCGATAAAATCGCATCGATCATCAAAAACGATGTTTCCCTGACCGCCAAGATACTGCGGGTAGCCAATTCGCCTTTTTACGGTCGTGTCAATGGTATCGCTACGGTGAGTTCCGCCATAGTACTCTTAGGTACGCGGTCAGTGCAGGCATTGGCCCTGTCTGTATCGGTCTACGAATTGCTCAACAAGAACGATTCGGAGAATATCGATTTGCGTCTGTTCTGGCGGCACAGCCTGGAAACCGCTATACTCGGCAGGAAAATAGCCGAAAAGGTAGGTTATCCAACTCCCGAGGAAGCTTTTGTTTCCGGCTTGATGCACGATGTCGGAATCCTTCTATTAAACCAGGAATTCCCAGAGGATTATTCGAGCGTATTGAAATCATCCGCGGAGAAAACTTCTTTCCACGAAAGAGAAAATGATGTTTTCGATTGCAATCATGCTGATGTAGCCGGTCATTTATGTAAAACCTGGAATCTGCCGGAGAGGATATGCTCGGCAATTGAAAATCATCACAACTTGAATGGGGCGAAACGTTCTCCGGAACCGACCCTCGATTATATTATCTATGCCGCCGAAAAATTATCCCGTTTTAATTTCGATAATTCCACCGGCTATGCCATGGAGGATAAAAAGCAGAGGGATGAAATTATTGAACTGCTAAAGGTTCCTACCGGGGAGCTAAGTACATTGACCAAACCTCTGCTCGATGAAGTTGCTACGACAGCTCAATTTTTGGATATCGATATCGGTTCTCCCATGGAACTGGTTACCACGGCCAATGAAATGCTTTTCGATCTCTATGCCTCTATCGATGACCTGTTGAGGGAGCAGGTAATCCTCCAGGAACGATTGGTCAGCGAGGAGAAGAAAAAATCGGCCATCAAATCCCTCAGGATAATATTAGCGACCCTGTCACATTATATCAACAACGCCACCGCCAGCATTCTCGGCCGCGCACAGCTTCTCGGTTATGCCCTCAGCAAAGGCGAGGTCAGTGATAACAGCCAGATAGTCGCCACCACGGTCGAGGTGATCCAGAAAGCTGTGGATAATATCTCGGCGGTACTCGAAGAGCTTAAGGTATTGGAAGATTTCGAAACAGTACCCTACTACGAAAATTCCAGCATCATTAATATCGAACAAAATGTTCGCAAGCGCATGCGGGAATTAGAAATGAAGAAGTAGCAGACTTAAGCTATTCCCGGAAATAAAATTAACCTATACCCCTTACTTATTATTCGTATATCTTTTTCTCTTCTGTGAATAACTCGAATAGCTGGGCATTCAGCACATTGGCTTCCTCGAAGGGGATTCCGATTTTTTCAACGGCTTCCAGCCATTCGACTTCCGTATTCTCCGTGGCCCCCATGTTACAACCGATTATGGTGGAGCAGAGGCTGGCATAGTTAACTATCCAGCTTATGGGCATATTATCCTGCTTGTCGTATTCTACCCAGTCATGATGGTCCCTGATAGCGCTTACAAACTCATCGGGAAAATTCCATTTCTCCAGCAAGGCGGCGCCAACCTGTGTGTGGTCGAAACCGAAATATTCTTCTTCAAGTTCAGTGGGCGGCTTTTTGGTTCTAACCTGTTCTTTTACCAAATCATCGTATGATTCGCCGAATTTGCGGTATATTATTAATTTCCCGATATCATGAAGTATTCCGCATACGAACGCTTCATCGCGTAGAGGATGGTTGAAGTGTTCGGCCAGCAGACGGCAAACAATTGCTGTAGACAGGGAATGCTCCCATAGAATTCCCTCAAACTTGCTCGAATCTTTTTTCTTGAACAGTCCCCTCACGCTCGAAGCGAGTACAAGACTGCGGATTGTGTGAAATCCGAGTATTATAACGGCATCGTTGATGCTGGAGACTTTTTTCGAACGGCCGTAAAAGGAAGAGTTGGAAAGTTTCAGAACCTTGGCAGTCAACACCTGGTCGCTCAGTATATGTTTGCCCAATTCGGAGACTTCGCTGTTAAGATTACTGGTCAGGTTCATTATCGCCGTAACAATGGCTGGCGAAGCCGGCAACTCTCCGATGGTGGATATTATCTGGTCGATGTTTTTTATTTTAGAATCTTTTGTTGTCGATGCCATTAATTCACCTTCTCTTACAGGTTACTATAATTATCGGAATATAAAGCCTGACTTTAAGCCATTCAAGACCGATATACTGACTTTATCGATTATTCGCATGTTATATTGAAATCCAGCCCTGAATCGTTCTTCCATTTATCCTTGTCTAACAACGCATAACACGCAATTTTCATTTTGTCAAGGGCATTACTGGAAGCCTTTCCCTCATTATGATTTAATCGGACAATTAAGTAAAATCATTAAATATTCATGGAGGAATTCATGGAAGATTATGAAAATTCTGTAGAAAAAGCAGTCCGGTTAGCGCTTGAAAAATTGAGCTTCAGGGAAAGGGAAACGGTGATACGTTTTTACTGTATGGGGCAACGGATTACGGAAATAGCCAGCTACTTCGATCTTTCCAAAAACTCGATAAACCATATTAAAAGCCGGGGGATTAAGAAATTAAAACACCTGTTATTCCCTTTTGCCAGGGATAAGTACGGAATAGAGCTAAATGACAGGGAAATTTGCCCGTTATGCCGGGATAAACGACTGGATAAAATAATTTTAAAATGCGCTCCCTATGGCCCCTGGAAATATGCCCTGCGAATGGCCAAAAGGTTGAAAATCAAGGATGTTAAGGCTGTAAGTACGATTATTTATCATTATAAGAATCATATAAGCAAGGGGAATGAAAATGGATGATAAGCGTAAAAACGATGCCCGTATTTTTCACCTGCAGGCGAAAGTAACCAAAAATGTCAAAAAGAGGTTAGTTGAGCTGGCTGAAGCCAATGATCGTTCGGTTTCCGATATTATCCGGGCCGCCCTTTATTTCGGACTGCCTATGCTGGAGAAGGTAATCGAGATGGAGCATAAACTTACAGCGCTTTTGATCAAGGGAGTGGATACCTCGCCTAAAAAGAGAGGAAGGCCGCTTAACGAAATCTTTGATAAATACCGATAAATTCAAATAGATATTGACTTATGCCGTCGGAATTATAACTTACCAGAAATCATAAATGGGAGAATTTAGTGGATAAGAAGTCGTTTTTATTCGGATTGATAGTCGGTATTGCCATTTCCGGGCTTGCCTTTGTTTTCTACAGCAATTTAGAACAGCCTCAGCAACAAGCTGGTAGTTCGACTCCGGTGGATATGCCTGAAGATGAAATGATTCAAGCGATGAGAGAACAGATTTCTGAGCTTGAAGAGCAGGTAGGAGATAACCCGGATGATGTTCAACTGCGTACACAGCTTGCTAATTTTTACTACGACATGGGTGAACCGGAGAACGCCATCAAGCATTACGAGAAAGTGCTGGAGCTTGAACCGGAATCGCCTGCGGTTCTCGTTGACTGCGGAGTAATGTATCGACAGATGGGTAGGCAAGATAAAGCGCTGGAGATGTTCGATAAAGCAATCGAGATAAAACCCGATATCCAACCGGCATACATAAACTCAATAATTATCTATCGCTTCGATTTGAATGACATGGAAAAGGCAGGGGAAGCGTTCGAGCGTTTCAAAAAGGCTTTTCCCGATGATCCCCATATAGAGATATTTAAAAAGGAACTGGGGCTTTAATGGAACACGCCGCTGGATGGCGGGTTGATGTATTGATTGAACATTCTTGATTTTAAAACACCGTTTAGCTATAATATTTGACTATGTTATCCAAAGAAATCAGAAACTCATTTTTAAAATATTTTGAAGACCACGACCATAAGGTCGTTTCTTCATCCTCCCTTATTCCCCATGGAGACCCCACCCTGCTGTTTTCCAACGCGGGGATGAACCAGTTCAAGGATATTTTTACCGGAAAGAGCAAACCGTCATATTCCCGGGCGGCCTCCAGCCAGAAATGTATGCGCGTCTCCGGAAAACATAACGACCTCGA
>WJIJ01000015.1 GCA_014730345.1 Candidatus Zixiibacteriota bacterium
ATATTCCCGCACCTTATCCGCCGCTATACGGTCCTGTTGCATGCTGTCCCGTTCGCGGATAGTTACCGTGTCATCGCTTAATGTATCCGAATCGACAGTTATGCAGAACGGCGTCCCGGCTTCGTCCATACGGCGGTAACGTCTCCCCACAGCACCGGATTCATCGTAGAATACTTTGAACTGCTTGCGCAAATCCTCTTCGATACGATGAGCTATTTCAGGCATCCCGTCTCGTTTGACCAGCGGAAATATGGCCACTTTGATGGGAGCCATCTTGGGATCGAATGACATCAGCACCCGTTTATCGCCTTTAACCTCTTCTTCGCGATAAGCATCGAGCAGGACCACGAGGGTGATACGGTCTGCGCCGGCGGAGGTCTCTATGATATAGGGTACGAACTTCTCCTTGGTGAAGGGATCGAGGTAGGACATATCCTTTCCCGAGGTTTTTATGTGCGCCTGCAGGTCGTAATCGTAACGGTTATGCACGCCTTCAATCTCCTGCCAGCCGAAGGGAAATTCATACTCGACATCGACAGCCTTTTTGGCGTAGTGGGCGAGTTCATTTGGGCCGTGTTCGTGCCAGCGTATTTTCTCCTCGCGGATGCCTATATCACGGTACCATTGCCAGCGCTGTTCTTTCCAGTAATCGAACCACTTCTCATCCTCAGAAGGATGGATGAAAAATTGCATCTCCATCTGCTCGAATTCCCTGGTGCGGAAGATGAAATTGCCGGGGGTTATCTCATTGCGGAAAGCTTTTCCCATCTGGGCAATGCCAAAGGGTATCTTCTGGCGGGAGGGCATCTGCACGTTCAGGTAGTTGACATATATTCCCTGGGCGGTTTCCGGGCGCATGTAAATCTCCGAACCGGAATCCGCTACCGGACCGATATGGGTTTTAAACATGAGATTGAATTGACGCGCGTCGGTCAACTCGCCGCCGCAATTGGGGCAGGAATCGCCTTGTATATCATCGGCTTTGAACCGTTGTTTACATTTTTTGCAATCGACCATGGGATCGGTGAAATGTTCGAGATGCCCGGATGCTTCCCATACGCGGGGGTGCATCAGGATAGCGGCGTCAACGCCTTCAACATCGCCGCGGTCGCGGGTCATGGTTTTCCACCAGTGGTCCTTCAAATTTTTCTTTAACTCGACGCCGAGGGGGCCGTAATCCCAGCATGAACCCAGACCGCCGTATATTTCCGAACTCTGAAAAACAAAACCCCGTCTTTTACAGAGCGAAACCATGGTATCCATCAGGTCGGGGGCTTTTTTCTTACCCAAAAGATAACTCCTTCGTTTTTAGTATATTAATCGTTCTTTTTGTTGATTTTTTCCCGGAATTGAAGCGATTTCAACTCGCCCTCGGGCTGAATGTGATATCTGCGGAATCCCTCAATAACATCACGAACTGTCTTCATCTGCTTTTCATCTATAGTTATTCTTTCCAGAACTGTCCTATCGGCGGTGGAAAAAACCGAGAGGATGCGGGTTTCGCCGGAATCAAGGCGCATGAACAGCGAATCCCTTAACGATTGACTGCACTGCTTGCAATAAAGGCGCCCGTTTTCCACCGAGAACATCCAATCATCGCTTTTTCCCACCGAGCAACCGGAGCATATCATAAACTCCGGCCGGTATCCGAGTAAGGCGATAAACTTCAGGGCATATGCCCAGAAAAATTTTTCGACCTGTTCATCGGGGATATCCTCAAGGTCTTTGAGGGCCTGGTGAAATACAGAATAAAGCCTTTTCTGGGGTTCGCTGTAAGGAAGATTGGAGACCAGGATCTCCGCCCAGGCCGAGCCATAGGAATATTTATTGATATCATCATGAGTATGTTGAAAAGGGGAGACAATATCAGCCGCCGAAAGGTTAGCGATACCGTTATCCTCTTTCACGTAATAGACGCCCTGGATGAGGGTTAAGGGTTCGGTTGCGGCGCCAAAACGGCTTTCCGGCCGGCGCGCGCCTTTGGCCAAAACTTTCATCAAACCGAATTGTTCGGTGAAAATCTCGGCAAGTTTCGAGGTTTCCCCGGATTCCTTAGCATCTATTACTATGCCCCCGGACTTAATTATACCCATAATGTTGTCTTCCCTATCTCTTTACAAAAAGAATGACATTGTCATTTCTACTGCCAGAACCTTTAATCAACCAGGCGGCATAAAACTATTCCTCTGGATATCATCCCGTATTTTTCTGCCGCAATAAGCTTTCGATACGAAATATCCGATAATAATAATTCCCTCTCCATACGAAGGTCAACATTTTTTATGCGTAAATGGTCGATTTCTTTATTTATACGGTCAAGGTTGCGGGATAGTTGCACCATACGTATTAAACCGAATTTTCCTCCCGTGAATAACATTATACCGGCAACTATAACTAAGAGGATAATAATTCGTTTAAACTTCGACTTACTAAATCTATCGGTCAATCCGTTGGAATTATTTACCTTCCGGACGCCGGGCTTCGTTTTTTTCCGTATATTCCTTTTACGATATGCCACAACTACTTATGAAGCTTTTTAAAGCTTGAAAACATCCTTTCCCGGATAATAGGCATTATCGCCCAACATTTCCTCGATACGCAATAACTGGTTATATTTACAAATTCTGTCACTACGGCACAGCGAACCGGTTTTTATCTGGCCGGCGTTGGTAGCCACAGCCACATCGGCAATGGTAGTATCTTCAGTTTCGCCGCTACGATGGCTGACTACCGCGGTATAAGATGCTTTGTGAGCCATGTTAATAGCTTCAAGCGTTTCTGTCAGCGAACCTATCTGGTTGAGTTTTATGAGGATAGAGTTGGTTATGTCCTCTTTGATTCCCCGGGCCAGGCGTTCGGTGTTGGTAACGAAAAGATCATCGCCGACAAGCTGTATCTTATCTCCCAAACGCTTGGTCATCTCAGCCCATCCGTCCCAATCGTCTTCGGCCATGCCATCCTCGATAGAAACGATGGGATATTTATCAACCCATTGGGCGTAAAACTCAACCATTTCACCCGCTGAGAGCTTTTTGCCCTCTGAGGCGAGGTCATAAATCTGCTTATCCTGGTCATAAAACTCACTGGACGCCGGATCCAACGCAATGTAAATATCCTCGCCGGGCTTAAATCCTGCCTGCTCAATGGCTTCCAGAATTACCTGAAGGGCCTCCTCGTTGGATTTCAAATCGGGGGCAAATCCGCCTTCATCGCCAACCGCAGTGTTGTAACCCTTCTTGGTCAGCACTTTTTTGAGCGTATGGAATGTTTCCGCGCCGTAGCGGAGCGCTTCGGAGAATGACGGAGCACCCGCGGGCACAATCATGAATTCCTGCAGGTCAACATTGTTGTCGGCATGGGAACCGCCATTCAGCACATTCATCATTGGTACGGGCAGAACATGGGCATTGGCGCCTCCGATATACCTGTACAATGGGAGGTTGCAGGATGCGGCCGCCGCCTTACATGCCGCCAGCGAAACTCCCAGTATGGCATTCGCGCCCAGTTTGGATTTGCCGGAAGTGCCATCCAGCGAAATTAAGAAATTATCCAGCCCGACCTGGTCGGTAACATCGATACCCGATGTTGCCAATTCCGGTCCGATTATATTATTAACATTTTCGACCGCGGTAAGCACTCCTTTGCCCATATAGCGGGAATCTTTCTTATCCCGCAGTTCCAGGGCTTCATGTTCGCCGGTCGACGCGCCGGAAGGAACAGCCGCCCTGCCAATATGTCCGCTGTCAAGTTCTATTTCAACTTCCACCGTGGGATTTCCACGGCTGTCAAGAATTTCTCGTGCTTTGCAGTTTATGATGTTATTCATCCTGACTCCCTTCTCCTTTGTTGGAGCCAACCTTATATCATCTTTTCCCATCTTTGCAACCCTTTTTTAAATTTTCCGAAAATTGTGTTGTTTAAATAATATTGTAATGGTTTGGGCTATACAATCGAAAAACCGCCGTCCACGATAATCGTCTGCCCGGTGACCCATCTCGAATCGGGAGTGCACAAAAAGCATACAACAGCGGCAATATCTTCCGGTTTGCCCAGCCTCCCCGAGGGCGTCCGTTTTATCGCTTCTTTATATATCGGCTCATAATTGGGTAAACCTTTGAGGGCGTCGGTATCAATAAATCCACCGGATACGGCATTGCAGTTTATTTTTTTTGGATGGTATTCAACGGCCATATATCGCACCAGGCACTCTATAGTAGCCTTGCTGATGCCAATCGAGGAGTACCCGGGGATATAACGGTGCGAGCCCAGGCTCGAGAGGGCTACGATGTTACCGCCTTCCATCATCAAATCCGCGGCTTTTTGCGCGCCGTAGAGAAATGCCTTGGCATTGACATCCATAGCCAGGTTCCACATCTCATCATCAACCTTATGAATATCTCCGACCCTGCCTAATGCCGCGTTGGAGATAAAAATATCCAGTTTCCCGTATTTTTCCTTGATGGTATCGAACATCCGGTCGAGGGTTTTGTGGTTGCCTACATTACAGCGGATTAAAGTACCATCACTTCCCCGCTCTTTAACTTCCTGCAAGGTTTCTTCGGCGGCGCTTCGGGTTTTGAAGAAGTTGACGCACACTTGAGCCCCCATATCAGCCAAACGCAGTGAAACCGCTTTCCCGATACCTCTGGAACCGCCGGTAACTAACGCGACCTTTCCATCCAATGGTTTATTTGAAATCATGAATCTCCCTTACTCAACGCTAAATTTGATTATAATAACCGTAGTCAACTAATGTAATTTGCTGAAGTTCCCGGAGCAATGCTAATCATTGCATCACCTCACCAGCAATTCCATTTTTTGTAAATCGCTGAGTTTCTTGCTTGCTTCGCGAAGGAGAAACCGGGGGGCATCATCTTTATTTTTAAGTAGAAGGCTATAAACATCATCGGGGGCTTTGCGGGAAACCTCGCGGAGGAGCCATACTACAGCTTTGCGCACCATCTCATGATTGTCTTTTATTAAAAGCCCTCCAACGCTGAGCGCTTCTTCGGCATAATTGTGTTTGCCGTGAACCAATGCCACGCATGCCGCGCAGGACGCCCGTCTTCGCCAGAAATTATCGGATTTTGTCCATTGTCTTACTTCCTCCAGCCTGCCCATATCATTGAGCAGGATTTTCCCAAGCAGGGAGACGGAGAGTTGGTCAATTAAGTCCCACGCGTCGGCGTCGTCAATCCATTCATCGAGCATTTCCCAACTTTGTTCATCGAAATAACGCGTGTATTTTTCGAGGATGGTCAATGCCAGTTTGCGCTGGTCATGGTATCGTCCCCGCCAAAGACGGGACGCGAGACGGCATACGTCATCGAAATCAACAGCACCTTTGTAATTATTTTTGAAATCAAGAGCTATCTGCCGAAGGTCAGGAACCTTCACGCCAAGCAACTGATGGTTGGAATTAATAACGCCTTTGTTGCGTTCGGCGTATTCCGCTGAAGCCTTGACCTTTAATTCCTTGTTAAGCTGTTTGAAAATCTCGTTTTTAGAAACCTGCGCCAATATAACTCCTCCCCGCGGAGGGGAATATAGGCAAAACACAACCGGAATAAAAGGATTTTATTAAACCGCGGTATATAAATTCCCGTTCAAGCAACGAACGGGAATGATATTATGCGGATATTTATCAACTCTATCGCCTGCGGTTAGTAATAACATGCGCCAGCGGAAAAACCATGAACACAGCGATACTTCCAAAAAGCATGGCGTATTCCAATGTCGTACTGGCTTCGCCGGAGGAGATATCATGAAGAGCCAGCCAATCGAAAACCAGCAGCAAAACCGCTGTAGAGAAAATTATAACTTTCGCCTTTTCGTTAGCCGAATTCCGGTGGATATAAAACAATGTTGACGCCACGGCTATACTGATCAATATCACCCCGAACTCGAGGTGAGTGAAACGGTGATTGGCTATGATACTCTCAAAAGCGCTTATTATGAAAAAAAGCAGGCATATCATCGAGCACCCGAAGGTTATCTTGTTGAACATGAGTTCCTCCTAACTTTTAATCAAGTCCTCCATGGACTGTGTTTCAGGATTAAAGTTGATGAAATCCCTGAATGGTTTTTGGAGGAGCAGTGGTATAAAGCTGATACCGGTTATGGCAAAGCCGGAAAATATCACTACTCGCACAGGGATAAATTCAGCAAGCAACCCTCCCAATGCCATTGCTACAGGGGTTAATCCCCCGGCTATCGTACCTATGAGCCCGAAAACTTTCCCCCGCATATCCTGGGGGACCGTTAGTTGTATTGTAGCCGAAATAAAAACATTGATAATGGCGTTTCCGAATCCGGCTACAAAAACAAGGGCGGACATATATAATATATTCAAGTATAATGGTAATAGTGACATCGCCACAGAGTTTACGATAGCCGATACAGCCAGTAAAAAAAATCTTTTATCAGGTTGAATGTTTAGCGACGATGTTACTGACATACCGGCTACCAGCCCCCCGGTAAATAATCCCATCATAATTCCATATTTCTCCGGCCCAAGATGCGCGTATTTTTCGAATAGGGGCAAAAGCAAAACCACGCCGATTATTGCGAAGAAATTCAATATTGCCGCGGCTATCAGCAGAAACCGAAGGCCGGCGATATCCCAGGCGAACCTCAACCCGGACTTCAAGTCATCCCAGAAAGTTACCTTTACCGCCCGCGCGGGAATCCTGGGGATGCTTATAAACAACTCCGTAACCGCCGAAAAGATATAGGAAATTCCATTAACCAAAAACATCAAAGGCGCGCCTAACAACGCGTAAAGGAATCCCCCCGCGGAGTTTCCGATTATCCCGCTAAAACTGTGAATCATACCGAAAAAAGAATTTGCCTGGACAATCTTGGTTTTTGGCACCAAATCCGGTATAGCCGAACCGACCGCGGGTTGGAAAAATGCACCGCACACGCCGATCACCACCCCGGCGGCAAAAACCATCCATATTTCAATGGTTCCTGCATAGGCGGCTATCGCGACTCCAACAACGGCTACTCCCCTGATAAAATCCATAATAACCAGTATCCACCTGCGGTCCGACCGGTCAACCAATACGCCGGCGAAAGGAGACAGTATTATACGCGGGGCGGCGCTGGCGGCCATCAATGTTCCCATCAGCGCTGTCGAACCGGTAACGGCGAGAACCCAGAAGCCGAGGGCTATTTCGTAGACAACGCTCCCTACCGCGGATACAAGAAGCCCCTGCCACAGCAGAATAGAGTTTTTGTTCCATAACCTGAGTTCTTTTTCGGGCTCAGATACAATTGTTTCTACGACAGTTTCTTGTTTCATATTACTCATTTACCTTACTTTACTAAGACGTAAACAAAACGGAATGTGTTTCCATCTTTTTCACCCCGGTCATTATAACCTCGAAAAAAGTGGACTTCGCTAAAATCAACGGAATCAATAAGCATATCAAGTTCCGGTTTGGTGAAAATCCTCAGTTCTGTTTCAGCGGCAAATGATTTTATGCCTTCACCGTCGTCGATAATTGACATTTCCCGGTGAGTCATTACACTTCTTACAGAATCAATCCCATGGGTAATATTGCGCATCACCCTTACTCCGCCTGTGGAAGAATGGTCATTGACAATTTTCAGGAAACGGGGCATCAGGTCTACCAGGTTCGCAATATCGATGACAGCGATTCCGCCGGGAACAAGGGCGTTTTTCATGGAGGCCAATGCCCCTCGGGCGTCATCGGTAGTCAATAAATGGTTAAAGGCTGAAAACATGAAGATAAGCGCGTCGAACTCGTTATTATAAGGCAGTGAACGAACATCATTAACCGCGGTTTGGCAGGTAAATCCCTTACCCCTAATTTTCTTCCGGGCAACTTCAAGCATATCAGGTGAATAGTCGGAAGCGGTAATATCATACTCCTTTTCAAGCAAATACATGGTTTGAGCCCCGGTTCCGCAAGCGCAATCGAGTACTTTACTTACCTTTTTGGAAGTATAATTCTCGAAAGCCCATGAGATAAAACCAATTGTTCTCTCATTCGCGCTACTGTCCGAATAAAGCAAATCATAGTATCGCGCCGCTTCTTTATAAAAATTCCTCGACATGCTAATACCTACATACTTTTAAATTTATCAATATCATCTTTGCTTCCCAGCACGGTCAATACATCGCCTTCTGAAAGCGTGTAATCAGCCGATGGGGCAAGGTCGGAACGGCCGGTCTTTTCATTGCGATGCGCGATAACCTGAATATGATATTTGCTCTTAAGTTGAGCTTCGGCGATCGATTTTCCCTTGAATTTATCAGGGGTGGGGACTTCAGCGATCATGTAGTTTCCAGACAGCGGTACATAATCAATAAGATTAGGATCCGAAAGCACCTGGGCGGTTTTATGAGCCATATCCTTCTCGGGATAGATTACCCTGTCCGCGCCGACTTTTGATAATATATTTCCGTGATCCTCGTCCACAGCTTTCGCCACAATATACTCGACTCCCAATTCCTTAAGGTATAGAGTAACCAGGATACTGTTAGAGATATCGCCGCCCACTGAAACTATAACCGCGTCCATCTCCTCCAATCCCAGCGGTTGCAACAGCTCTTTTTTGCGGATGTCGGCTACGATGGCCTGCGAACAGTTGTCCCGGATGCGGTTTATGGTTTCGCGGCTCTTATCTATCGCCACGACTTCATTACCCCTGTCAAAGAGCTGGAGGGCGCAGTGATAGCCGAACCTGCCAACGCCTATCACGCAGAATTTGTTTTTAGCCATAATTTCTATCCTATCATAACGTTTTCTTCAGCGTACTCGATTCGCTGTGTTCCGCCGCGACTGGCTAAAGCGTATGCCACCGAAAGCGGACCAATCCTTCCAATTATCATCAATATAATAATCAATATCTTACCGAAATCCGTAAGTTTTCCGGTTACTCCCATGGACAATCCCACGGTGCCGAACGCGCTGACCGCTTCAAAAAGATATTCTAAAAAGGTTCCCCTGGATTGTTGATGCGATATCTCGCTTGATTGTGTTATCATCAAAAGTGAAGCGAATATCAGCAGGATGACAACGCTGATTACAAATATGGATAATGAACGGTTTACTATCTTGGGGGGGAGCGTCCTTTTCCAGATATTAACTCTTTCGCCCCCTCTCAGGCGGTTGTACATTAGAGATAACATCACCGCAAGGGTGGTAGTCTTTATCCCACCGCCGCAACTTCCCGGAGACGCGCCTATAAACATCAGAATCATCATAATCAAAAGGGTAGCATTCGATAGGTTAGCCATATCCACGGTGTTGAATCCCGCCGTGCGGGCGGTAATCGATTGGAAAAATGACACCAATATAATCTCATCCGCGCCTTTGCCCTCGAATATATTGTCGATTTCCAGTAGCGCAAACAGAATCGCCCCTCCTATTATCAGAATCAAAGTAGCTACTATAACCAGGCGACCATGCAGGCCCAATTCCCTGAACTCGAGCTTCCCCGCGGCGATCCTCCTTAAACGGAGAAGAATTATAAAACCCAATCCGCCCATTACTATTAACGCGAAAAACACGATATTGATAACAGGATCGTCCCGGTAACCAGAAATACTGTCGGAAAACAGAGAAAATCCGGAATTAGTAAAGGCGGAAACAGAATGAAAAAGGCCGAGGTATAGTCCCCGGATTATACCATAGTCGAGAGCCCATCTTGCCCCGAGGATAATCGCCCCCAGGATCTCAAAGGTCAGCGCGTATTTGATAACGGCTTTAACTAATTGCAAAACTTCATGTGACGGCGATGGAGAGTATGTACGGTATATCATGACCCGGTCCCTGCTGGAAATCCCCCAACCGAAAAGGTGAAAGAAAAAGGTTGATAATGTCATAATCCCGAGCCCGCCTGCCTGCAACAGGATCATTAATACAATTTCGCCGGCGGTGTTGAAAGCGGTGGGAGTATCCACCACGATTAAACCGGTAACGCATAAAGCGGAAGTCGCCGTGAAACAAGCGTCAAGAATGGAAAGGCATTCCCCTTCGGCGAGGATGGGAAGCCACAGGATCAACGTGGCTAAGAGTATCGATCCAAGATATAGAACAATAAGCAAGCGGCCGGGCCTTATGGTCCTGAAAAATTCCCTGATATACCTGTTAACATCCCTTAATATCCGCACAGCATAATTTCCTATTAAATCATGTTGAGATAATTATTATGGCACAAATTACCGCGGGCGGCAATCATTTAATTGTAAATTATATTGAGCGCGCGCCTTTTCAAGGAAAATCCTGGCGTAATCGGTTTGATAATCAGGATATGTCCACTCCAGATAATTAAATCGGTTGCCTCGGTAGATCATGGTTACTTCGCCGTATATACCGTTGCCGAGATATACGCGATGGGAGAAATTCTTGGTGGAAGCCAACACCAGTTTTGATAATTCGAGATAACCGGGATCGATATTAATCCTCCTTTTAGGACCTTCGCAACCGGGAAGCGCGAAACGGAGTTCGATATCGTTGGTGAATCTTTTAACGGCTGAAAGGCTATTCGGGGCAATAAGTTTTTCGAAAGAGATGAATTTCCGGTAAAGCTCCCCGCCCATTTCATCTGCGTAGTAATCTGTCTGGTCGAATTTCACCGGTTCGGTTTCGATATCGATATCACCATATTCAGAAACCATCATATTTACAGCCTTACCGGTAAATAACTCATCTGAATAGATAATCCCCGCGATTAGTTTTACCGGGTCAACTTTTCTTATCTCGCCCATCGGATAAAGGACATTTGGTTATGCAAATTCCACATATATATTGACCGAAATTCTTATCTTTCATAAAGCGCCTGAGCATTTCAAAACATGCTATATGATCGAAATCCTCCACCCTTTCTTTTATGGCTCCTGCCGGACAACAATCAACACATTCGAAACATCCGCCGCAACTAAATGTCAATGGTTTATCGGTTTTCAAAGGCATATCGGTCAGTACCGAAACCAGCCTGATGAGCGGGCCGTATTCAGGACTTACCACCAGGTTATTCCGTCCCCGCCAGCCTATACCGGCTAACTCGGCAATGTTTTTATGGCCTGCGTGGGCTTTTTGTTTCTGCCAGTCGGTAATATATGAAGCGGGAATTGGAAGAGCATTGTAGCCGAGTAGTTCGATTTCACGCCCTACCGAAAACGCCAGTGAATCGAGCCGGGTGTTGGCGCTTTTATAATGCGTTTTGTATATTTTGGTAGGACGGTCATTTACGGTTGCCAACACGGATCTGGAAAGTTTGACGGCTATGGCTACCGCGAATGGCATTTTCGAAGCGATACCCGAAATCTCATCATCAAATTCCACCCGATTACCGGAAATATCGGCAACACCGAAAAGATTGGCTCCCGCGTTTAACGCGAATTCTTTGATTTTTTCATAATTTTTCTGTTTATCAATCATGCATTAATTATAGCGGCCGAAAATGTATAAGTCAACAAGACAAAGAGCCTAAAGATTACTTTACGAAATAACAATCCATTGACTAATAACGTATTACACTGCCCGGAATTTTGAGTTTAGAAATTATACAATATTTGCTATCGGAAGCAAATTACCTTGATTTTTTAAGTAAAGAGTAATAGTTGCCGATAGAAAAGTTGAACGTGTAATTATTGTGTAATCCTTGTTTTCGCATAAATTAAAGACTCAGGGTAGGATATTATTCAAACACCAGTGGGGCGAATATGGCAAGCGGTTTGACGCGAAAGATATTGATAGTTGACGATAACATGAATATGTCATCGTTGCTCAGAGAAATTCTCGAAGTATTCGATTTCGAGGGTGTCAATGTGGAGAGCGGAGAAAAAGCTTTGGATAACCTGAAAAGCGATCAGTACGACATGGTTATTACCGACTTGAAGATGCCTGGTATGAGCGGCGAAGAGCTTTTCGGGGCCGTAAAGCAGGATTACCCTGAAATGCCGGTCGTGGTAATCACCGGTTATTCCGTCTCATCACCCGAAACTCAGCAGATTCTCAGTAAAGCGGATGGTTTTCTGCACAAACCATTTAAAGTTACCGATGTTGAAGGACTGCTGAAGGACGTATTAAAAGTTTAATATTGATTACCATCATTGTTCTAACAAAATCCATATCTGAAAATAAAACGGCTTAATTAATATATCTTATTTTCTAAAAGCCTCCATAATATACAATCCAGGATTATCTGTAATTTTAACAACCTCGAAACCGGCATCTCCAAGTATTTTCTGAAAATGCTCCGGAGGTGGAAGCAAATCATCTTTTACCGGCGCCCCGGCGTGTCGATGATGCGTTTTAAGTTCTTCACTGCTTAAAAGGTGAATTACATAAAACTTCCCCCGCCTTTTAAGCACCCGGAATACTTCACTAATGGTCTGTTCACGCCGGTTGAAATGCGGAAATGCCGCGAATGCTATTACCCGGTCAAAGAAACTGTCCGGGAATGGGATTGACGCCGCATCCGCGCAAATAACATTTCGACGGTATTCGGAGGGTATCCGCGAAAGCATCCCCGTGGAAAAATCAATACCGAATACGCTATTATCATCTCCGGTCATTTCCCTGAGGATTGGCAACAATACTCCGCTCCCGCATCCGAGGTCCAGTATTATCTCCCCGGGCTTGAGCATCAAGGATTCTATTGCCTCAACTGCCTGACGGTAAATATCGGGGGGATAGTTTTCATCCCAGTGGGGAGCGTGATGGTCAAAAAATTCTCTGCGGTGATCGTAGTCCATATAATAAAGCCCGTTAAACTTGAAGTATAATTAATATAAACAGTGGATTTAGGTCAACAATAACGCATACCGCCGAGGAAATTTCTTAAAATCTCCTCAATGCGTCTTAACCGGAAAGGTTTGGATATAAAACCATCGGCCCCGGCTTCGAAAACTTTCTGGCGGGTATAAGCATGGGAATAACCCGTTATAATCACCACCGGTACCCTTGGAAAACTTGTTTTTATTTCCTTCATTAGAGTAATACCATCCATTTCAGGCATCCGTATATCTGTAATTACTATATCGAAATCTTCTTTTTCGAGGATATCCAACGCGTTGGATCCGTCCACAGCCCCAATTGGATTATAGCCATAAGTTTTCAGCGACTCCAGCAACATCGCCCTCAACCGGTCGTCATCATCTACCACAAGCACCCTCTTATTCTGGAAGGCCTGCTTGCCTATCTGCCGAAAATCATAAAGGATCAGCGTATCCTCGATTGTTTTTTCCACATGTTCGATACGGAATGGTCTGCGCAGGAAATCATCGACTCCAGCCGAACGGGCTTCATCTATGTTTATGTTGAATACCGGCTCTACCAGCAGGATGATGGGAACGCTGCGGTGCTCCGACTTGACCGCTTTAACGAAACGATACTTATCATCGAATACAAGCTCGTTATTCAACAAAATCATGTCAACAGGGCTTTTCTCCAAAAAGTCGTTTGCCTGCTGGAGATTCTCCGCCGAACGCACCCTGTATCCTATAGACTGGAGAGTGTCCTCCAATAGCTCCCTCATCTGCGGGTCATTATCAGTAAGTAAAATTTCAACGTCGCTTTCCATCGCCGGGAATTGTACTCTATATGTATTCATTTTGTCAAGACAGAATTATGGTTTAAAGTCCATTTTTTAAGATTTATAATTAACATTCAAGCTTAATCTTCCCTTTTTTACGAAAAATTAAATTTTTAAAATATTTCTAAATAACAGGAATTGTAAAAATTGATTGACATACGGGAAAAATTCGAACATATCATTTTGTTAGCCGAATAATATTATACCGGAATATGTAACATGTTGAACAACCGGCGTACACAACCAAACTCGAAGGTATCATTGAAGGATTATCCGGGTATCCTGGACATAATCGGTAATACTCCCGTAGTAAAACTATCGAGAGTTTTCCCATTCTCCGAACCAGCCATATTGGCTAAACTCGAATTTTTCAGCCCGGGCGGTTCGGTAAAAGACCGCCTGGCATTGTCGCTAATCGAAGAAGCGGAAAAAAAGGGGGAATTGAAGCCCGGCGGAACCGTGGTCGAATGTACTTCCGGAAACTGCGGCATATCCGTGGCAATGGTTGCCGCGCTCAAAGGATATCGCTGTATTATTGTTATGGAGGACAAGAACAGCAAGGAGAAACAGGACATGATCCGGGCATTCGGCGCGGAACTCGTGCTGGTAAAAACTGGTTCCCATCCCGATTCCCCGAAAAGCAACTACAACACGGCGCGCAGAATCGCTAATGAAACAGAAGGCGCGGTTTACCTCGACCAGTTCAATAATCCGGCAAATTTCGATATTCATTACCGCACAACCGCTAAAGAAATATGGGAGCAAACCGGCGGGGAGCTTGATTTTTTCATCGCCGGCATCGGCACCGGCGGTACGATTTCCGGCGTGTCCAGCTACCTGAAGGAAAAAAATCCGGGCATAAAAATTTTCGGCGTAGATATCGAAGGCTCGGTTTACACCGATTACTATTATAAGGGCGTGATGAACGAATACAAGGTATACAAAGTTGAAGGTATCGGAGGCGATAATATACCGGGGAATGTTCAATTTGACCGCTATGATGAAATCATCAGGGTATCCGACAGGGAATCATTCCAGTGGGTCAACCGTTTATGCCGCGAGGAGGGTATCTTCGGAGGCAGTTCAACCGGAGCTGTAACCGCGGCTATCGCCAAATCCGAACTCCTTTTCAAGGATCTCAAGCTGGGAGCAGCTATTTTCGCTGATTCCGGTTACAAGTACCTTTCCAAGCAGTATTCGCCCGAGTGGATGACCAGAATGGGATTCAATGAATAGATTATTATTGGTATAATATATCAGCAGAACTACTGAATTAAAAATAAGGAGACTCGTTATGATATACAGGTACTTTTTATCAATTATTCTGGGAATAATTATAGCTCTTTCAGGAGCCGTCTCACAAGCCGATGAATCGCCGTCTGCCGCCGAAGACAGCGGCGCGAGAATAGCCTTTGACCTTGAGAAATGGGACTTCGGATACACTCCGAATCGTTCAATGGTGGTACGCTCCTATTTCATCAAAAACACCGGCGATGACACCCTGCGTATCGAAAAGGTTAAACCGTCATGCGGATGCACATCGGCTCCATTAGCCAAAGATGTCCTTCCTCCCGGCGACAGCACGGAGCTGGTCGTAGGATTCAAAACCCAGAGATTTAAGGGCTCGGTGGAAAAACATATCAAGATTACCAGCAATGACCCCACCAATCCAACCGCCACAATCGCGTTCACTGCCGTTGTGGACGAAGACCATCCATCCCTGAAAGCTGAACCGAACAAGGTTAATTTCGTACAAATCCTGGAAGGAGATAAGGCCGAGAGGGAAATAGAATTAACAAATACTACCAACTCCAAGATGATGCTGGTGCCGGTTGACGGTCCCGAAGGGGATATAAAATTCAAGCTGAAGGATGAAAAACTGGATCCCGGGGAATCCACGAAAATCGAGATTGAAATTGATAAAGACGCCAAACCTGGATTAGTTGAGGGTTCGATTACCATGGAAGTCATGGCTTCGGCAACCGCGAGGATAAGTATCCCCATTCACGCGGAAGTTATCCCGAAATAGTCGGTATACTACGGCAAGAATTATCCCTTATTTTATATTAAATTCAATTGGGTATTCGCCTTCGATTCCGGCAGGCATTTCTTTTCCCGATTAACATTGACAACATGCCATAATTTGAATAAATTAATTTGTGAAATTATGCGCAAAGAAGAGGTTACAATTATGGCTGATAATATACCCGTACTCTCCCAGCGAGCTATGGCAATGCCCGCTTCCCCTATTCGCAAGCTGGTACCTCACGCCGATGCCGCCAAGGAAAGAGGAATAAAAGTCTATCATCTCAATATCGGACAACCCGATATTCCTACGCCCGATAGTTTCTGGAACGCGGTTAAGAATTACGATACCGATGTTCTCGCCTACGGCCACTCGCAGGGCCTGCCGTCTTACAGGAAAAAACTGGCGAAATATTATCAAAAAGTCGGTTATGACGTCCAGCCTGACAATATCGTGGTTACCACCGCCGGCTCGGAGGCTATAATTTTCTGTATGATGGCATTGTGTTCCCCCGGCGAAGAACTTGTTGTGCCGGAACCGTTCTATACTAACTACAACGGCTTCGCGGTCATGTCTTCGGTTCACCTGGTACCAATTACCTGCAAGGCCGAGGATGGTTTCCATCTTCCCCCGAAAGAGGAAATCGCTAAACTAATCACCGATAAAACCCGGGGTATTGTTTACTGCTCCCCTAATAATCCCACCGGGGCGGTTTTCACCCGCGATGAACTTCAGGGATTAGCCGACTTGGCGAGGGAACATAATCTTTTCCTGATGGCCGATGAGGTCTACCGCGAGTTTATATACGAAGGCGAACATACCTCAGTTTTCGAACTGGAGGGAATTGACCAGCAGGCAATTATACTTGATTCTATATCCAAGCGTTATTCGGCATGCGGCGCCCGCGTGGGATGCATCGTTACCCGTAACAACGAATTGGTCGAAAAATTAATCCGGTTCGGGCAGGCAAGGCTATGCCCGCCTACCCTCGAGCAAGCAGGGGCCGAGGCGGCTCTGGACGAAGGCGATGAGTATTTCGAGGAAACCATGAACGAATACAAAAAACGCAGGGATGTGGTCTATGATATCCTAATGCAGATTCCTGATGTAGTCTGTTTGAAACCGTCCGGGGCGTTTTACATAATGGCCAAACTTCCGGTCGATAACGCCGACGCATTCGCCCAATGGATGCTTACCGATTTCAGTTACGAAAACGCCACAACAATGATAGCGCCAGGCTCCGGATTCTATGCGACTCCTAATGTAGGTCTCGATGAAGCCCGTATCGCTTATGTACTCAATGTAGATGACCTTCGCAAAGCGATGGAAACCCTTAAACTGGGTATCGAAGCATACAACAGGAGATAATTTGGCAGACTTAGCGATTGGCATTGACATCGGCGGCACGAACATCAAATCAGGTATCGTTTCCCGTGAAAGAGGCGACGTCGTCAAATCAATTTCGCGGGAAACCGCCTCTGACCCGGAAAGTATTTCAGCCACAATCCGAAGCTGTGTAGAGGAGTTAATCGAATCCGGGGCAGTTCCTCAAACAGATTTGAAACATATTGGAATTGCCAGCCCTGGGGCGGTCAATACCAAATCGGGAGTAATATTCGGTTCCAGCCCGAACATCCCCGGATGGGAAGGAACAAATTTAAAGGATATCGTATCCGAATTCGGTTTACCCGCTTATGCCGACAACGACGCGAACGCGGCCGCTCTTGGCGAAGCAATGTTCGGAGCGGGACCTGGTTGTAAAGATATCCTGTATGTAACTATAGGCACCGGGGTCGGCGGCGGGATTATTATAGACGGCGAGGTGCACCATGGAGTTAACTATGGAGCGGCGGAGATAGGACACATGATAATCGAGCCCGGCGGCCGCCAGTGCGGATGCGGCAACAGGGGATGCATGGAACGATACGCGTCGATAACGGGTATGATGATCACCGCCCGGGAAATGCTGGGTGGGAGGAAATCAGGCAAGCTTTACGATTCCATCGGGGGCAATATTGATAAACTTCAACCGGAGATGATAACCCGGGAGTTTAAGGGCGGCGATCCAATTGCTTTTGAGATAATCAAAGCCCAGGCCGAAGCGCTCGCGCAGGCGGTATCGGGCGCGCTGAACCTGCTGAATCCGGCGATGTTGATAATAGGGGGAGCGATTTCTGAATCGGGTCCGGAATACATAAATTTTCTTTCCAAGTCAATTACTGATAAAACATTTCCTGCCGTCTCCGAAATTTTGAAAATTGTACCCGCGAAACTCGGCGGCAACGCGGGAACTGTCGGCGCCGCTTGTCTCGGATGGGTCAGCTGACGAGGTAGTAGTTTAGAAACTTAAAACATCTTATGACCGACAAAGACTATTCAAAAAAATGGTATATCCTCGCCGCCGTATCGGCAAGCGCCCTGATGGGTACAATAGACGCATCTATCGTTAATATCGCCCTGCCCACTCTCAGCAGGCATTTTTCCATAGATATCAGCCAGATCAGCCTGGCTGTATCTTCTTATCTATTAGTAATTACCACTTTTCTCATTGTCGCCGGGCGTTTTGGCGACTTGTTGGGCAGAAAGATGGTTTTCATCTCCGGTTTAGCGGTATTCACGGTCGGTTCGGTGCTTTGCGGATTGTCCCAGAGCTTCTATATGCTTGTTGGCGCGAGAGTAGTTCAGGCTATGGGCGGTTCAATGATTGCCGGAAACTCATCGGCAATAATAACCGACAGTTTTCCAACCAACGAGAGAGGCAAAGCTCTCGGTTTGATCGGTACGGTCGTCGCTATCGGGCTGACCATGGGCCCTCCGCTGGGTGGTTTTATTATTGAATGGCTTGGATGGAGATTTATATTTTTCGTGAACATTCCGGTTGGTATTGCCGCTATGACGGTATGCTTTAAGATGATACCAAAGTACGGCCATTCAGATAAAAAGAGCGGTCTGGATATTCCGGGTGTAATATTGCTGCCCATCCTCCTTTTTTCCCTGATATTCGCCATAGATAACATCGGCGAGGATGGCTTGTGGAACCCTTATTTTATTGTGCCCATGGCCGTGTTTTTGATCGCTACTATCGCCTTTTATATACATGAATCCCGGGCGGAGAATCCATTAATTAATTTCGAGCTTTTTTTCAGGAAACGCTTCTTATTCAGCAACATAGCAGGCTTTTTATCATATTTTTCATTGATATTCGTCATTTTGCTTATACCCTTCTTTAATGAGGACCTATTAGGCTTAAATGCCGCCGATTCGGGCAAAATATTACTGCCGCTGGCGCTGGTATCCACAATATTCGCGCCATTATCCGGGACAATTTCCGACCGGATTGGTCAGAGAGTTTTAGCATCCGCCGGCCTCGCCGTCGCGGCCATAGGGCTTTATTCACTTTTAACCCTCGACCAGTTTTCATCGGCCGGACAGGTCGCGTTCCGGCTAATAATCATCGGCAGTGGCATGGGTTTTTTCTCTACCCCGAATAACAGCGCTATAATGGGCGCGCTCCCATACGACCAGAGAGGCTTGGCATCGGGGATGTTGGCCACGGTAAGGAATCTTGGAATGGCCATTGGCGTAGCGATCGGGGCTTCATTATTTTCGATATGGAAAAATTCGTATTTAGCCGAAGGATACAACCAGGAAACCGCCTTTTTGAAAGCATTTGACCATGTAATGATAATTGCCATAGTATCGCTGGTAACAGGAGTAATCTTCTCCCTTACCCGCGGAAAAGAAACAGCAAGCTAATCGATTGAGCTATCCGGGATTCGCTATACTTTTTAACATTATACTGGCCAAATTAAAACACAATTTTAAAATAAAAGTTGCCGATATTATTTTTGGTGTTATATTATGAATGAAGATATAAAATCAATCGGTTCTCGTAGACGTCAACCGCGGTCGTTTTTGGGTATCATTTTCCAATGTTGCGGAGTCTACTCAAGAATTTATAAGAATAAGCAAGGCACTGCCTATACAGGTTTTTGCCCGAAGTGTGGAGCGAAATTACAGGTTAAAGTCGCCCCGCATGGAGTTAATCAGAGGTTTTTTGTTGCTATTTAGTTAAATGGATTACATAATTTGGCAGTTGATAGCGTTAGGCGCTTTAATAATCAGCATTGGATTAATAGGAGCGCTTTTATTGCCTGATAAAGAGAAAGAAAACAAAAGAGAGGATACCGGGATGCAGAAGAAGTTATATCTGGTCCCGCTTGATGAGTTGAGTAGGGGCTTAGCTGATTGGCTGGGAACAAAGTTAGCAGGACGCGTTAATTACAAAATTAGTTCCGGGATGATAGCCAAGCTCCCGGAGGAATCCTATAACCAGGATCGGGGCGGTTATTACTCCTCTATCGTGCTCAACAAACTCCAGTTTTTAAAAGCCTCTGAGGAAGAATTAATCCTGGCAGTTACCGATGAGGATTTATTCACTCCGACAACCGACTATGTGATATCGTCTTCAGATAAGCTGGCCGGCGCCGCCATTATTTCCACCCAAAGACTCAGACCGGACTTTTACGGTTTACCCGCGGACAACGATGTGTTAAAAATCCGCGCCCTTAAAAAGGCGTTGCATGAGATCGGGCACCTTATCGGATTGGAAAATTGCAATGATGACAGTTGCGTTATGTATTCAAGCAAGGAAGTATCTGACATTGACTTCCAGACCGATAAATTCTGCCAGAGATGCCTTATGCACCTGACGTTGCCGGTTAAGGTCCCCAAGGCATAATAATCTAAAGATACAGTTTCAGATTTCAAGAAGCCCGGTCACGGGCTTTTTTATTTTGGAGATTCTTTTAGGCGACAGTTGTGTATCTAATCTGAGGATTATTATTAATAATTTTCTCCACCGCGCTCCGTGAACCGGCAAGCCTGATAATGACATCACTGCCCTTTGAACCGGTTTCCAGGATGCGGCAATTGCGTGCCAATTCCGGGTAAATTCCCTGTTCATTTTCACCGAGCCGGATAATAACTTCCATCCGGCTTTTGCCAAATTCATTTATAATTTTGGACATCAACTCGCTAATGCCCGTAGTCTCCCGCGCTGAAACGAAATAGGCATCCGGATAACGTACCCGAAGCGATTGATATTGCTCCGGGTCGTCAATTAAATCAATCTTGTTGAAAATCATCACCCTGTTCTTGCCGGAGCTTTCCATCCGGTTAAGTTCCTCGTTCACCGTGAGTATCTGCATTTCCAGGTCCGGGTCGGAGGCATCGATAACATGGAGAAGCAAATCGGCGTTATTCACATCCAACAAAGTCGAGCGGAACGAAGCGATCAAGTGGGCGGGTAACTTGGAGATGAAGCCGACTGTATCGGTTAAGAGGGCCGTCTCCCCATGCCCCAAATCAAGGCGCCGGGTCGTGGAATCGAGGGTGGCGAACAGCTTGTTTTCAACCAGCACACCCGCTTCGGTCAACAGGTTTAGAATTGTGGACTTTCCGGCGTTCGTATAGCCGACGAGGGTTATTTTAAACAGGGAATCCCGCTTTTTACGCTGGTTTTCCCTCTCCCTGTCTATATCTTCCAGTTTCCGCTCCAGGTCTATAATCTGTTTTTGGATCAACCTGCGGTCAGTTTCCAGCTGGGTTTCACCGGGGCCTCTTGTACCAATAGCGCCTTCCTGTCTTTCAAGATGGCTCCATCTGCCCGCAAGACGTGGAAGTAGATATTTCAACTGGGCAAGTTTAACCTGGGTGCGCGCTTCCACCGTGCGCGCGTGCAAGGCGAATATATCCAGTATCAAACCGCTCCTGTCCACCACCGGTATCTGCAGGGATTCTTCAAGGTTGCGTACCTGCGCGGGGGCGAGGTCATCATCAAAGATAAAGAGGTCGGCATTAAGCTCAGAAACCATTCCTCTAATTTCGTCTACCTTTCCGGCGCCAAAATAATAAGCCGAATCGGGTCGCTGGCGGTTCTGCACCACTTCGCCCACGATTTCCGCTCCGGCGGTGTTAGCTAAAGCGCGAAGCTCTTCCAATGGGTCCGCGCCATTGAAACTGCGCGCCCCGTCCAGAATTACCGCCCCGATAATCGCCTTTTGATAATCTTTTTTATCGAATTCAATCCGGGCCATCTAAAAAAGGTTTCTCTCCTTTGTAACTTACTCCTTAATTCAACATTACCGGCTCTATTCCGGCTATATTTTCCTACTTGCCTTTGTTTTCCTCGCCAGATTCCTTAACATATTGCATCTGCAGGTCATAAATCGCGCCCTCGAGCGCCTTAATCTCCTCATCGGACAGATTGCCCTCGGTTTTGACCTGTATCATTCGAAGCATTTCAATTGAATATTTCGCCTGTTCAAGGTTTTTCTCAACTTCACCGGTAGCCGGATTGGCCATTTTTCCCATCTGCTGTAGCGCCGCTCCGGCTAACGAAGCTATCAATTGAACAAAATAGTCACTCGTTTCGTTTCCCATTAAACTAATTTCTCCTTACTCATGCGATTGACCTCGGGCTAATCTATTGACAAGGTTTATCTTATGGCTCATGTCCATAAAATCGGCCTCAACGTTTTTCATCAACCTCTCTAAATCATAATCCCTTGAACCGATTGCGGTTTTAACCTTTTTAATTATCTCCGCCATTTCTTCGGCGTGTTCCTGCAATCTGGTCAGTTCATCGAGTATATCCTTCATTACAACTCCATAGTTTAATTACCAACTTTCCCTGGTTCTATTATAATATACTCTAATTGGGCGGAATGTCAAATTATCCTGCTTCGGTAAGTTTGAAAACACCTGAGTAATATTTAGCCAAATTATCGTAAATTATACGGTTTTCGGCGCCGGAGAGTTTCGGGTCTTTTTCGATTATATCAAATGCCGCTTTACGGGCAGTATCCAGAATACGGTAGTCTCCGGTAATATCAGCGAATTTGAACTCAGGAAATCCATGCTGGCGGGTGCCGAAAAACTCCCCGGGTCCGCGTATCTGCAAATCAAACTCAGCGATACGGAAACCGTCGTTGGTAGCCTCCATCGCCTGAATTCTCTGTTTGCCCTCATCGGAAAGATTGCCGGTAAGCTTGAGAATACATGTCGACTTGTTTTTACCGCGGCCGACCCTTCCCCGCAGTTGATGTAATTGCGATAACCCGAATCTCTCGGCTCCTATCACCACCATAAGGGTCGCGTTGGGGCTGTCTATACCCACCTCTATCACGGTTGTGGAAATCAGTACCTTGATTTTGCCGCTGGAAAATTCTCTCAATGCCTGTTCTTTTTCCTCCGATGACATGCGCCCGTGGAGCAAACCGATTCCACACTCGCCGATTTTGCCATGTTTCAATTTCTCGTAAGCATCAACCGCCGCCTGCAAATCCTGCTTTTCGGATATCTCGACTAACGGGTATACCACATAAACCTGCTCATCACGCCGGACGTGTTCCATAATGGCGTCGAAAACCTGCCGTTCACTGCCATCGGAGGCTACCATCGTTTTTACCGGAAGCCTTCCGGGAGGCATTTCATCAATGATCGAATAATCGAAATCACCGTACATGGTCATCGCCAAGGTCCTCGGTATCGGAGTGGCGGTCATGACCAACAGGTCTGCCCTCCGGTTGCCTTCAATCAAGTCAACTCGCTGGCGTACCCCGAACCGATGCTGTTCATCTATAACCGCCAGCCCCAGTTTATAAATATTTACTCCGCTTTGAATCAACGCGTGGGTGCCGATTATCAAACACTCCTTCCCGCCGGCAAGCCTGTCATAGACGGCGGTTTTATCCTTTACGTTGCCGGTAAGGAGAATCACCTCGATATCGAAATCAGCGAATAACCTTTTCATGTTTATATAATGCTGTTCGGCAAGAACCTCGGTGGGAACCATAATCGCCGCTTTGTAACCGTTCTCGATAGCCAGCGCAGATGCCAGCGCGGCTACTATTGTCTTCCCCGAACCGACATCGCCCTGGAGCAGGCGGCGCATACAATTACCGCTGGTCATATCCCCGTATATATCCCCCAATGCTTTTCTCTGTGCCGATGTCAATTTGAAAGGAAGGCTTTTTCCTATTTGGGCTACCAAAGCCCCGGGTTTATCAAACTCTATTCCCCGGGAAGCGACTCTGATACGGTGCCTGCGGATAGCCATCATTATCTCCATGTAAAACAACTCCGCGAAAGCCATCCTTTTCTTCGCCCGTTCCAAAGCTTCTTCGGATTCGGGAAAATGAACCTGGTGTAATGATTCAGCCTGTGTTTGTAATTTGAGCTTCTTCCTGATATTCTCCGGAAGGTCTTCGCCGATATGATCATAATAATCTCCGAGAGCTTCCCTGATAATCCTCCGGAATCCCCTGCTGTCCAGGTGAAATTTCTTCAACTCGGCGGTTGTTGGATACATGGGAATTAAACCGAGGGTATGCAGGGGATCTTTATCATCTGAAAGGAATTCGAACTCCGGGTGAGCCATTTGCGGAAAAACGGTCTTGCCCGTTTTTCCACTGATATATAAAACATCGCCCTCTTCGAACAAGCCATCGAGGTACTTTGTATTCCTGAACCATATAAGTTCGAGAATTCCGGTACGGTCGGTAACATTGACCAGGTACAACCGTTTCCGGCCCCTCGTGTATTTAAAACCATAGGATTCGACTTCCGCCAGCACGGTTCCCTCCCTGTCGGGAGCCAGGTCGCCGATTTTGGTAATTTGTGTCCTGTCCAGGTATTTCCGGGGGATATAAAAAAGCAAATCACGCACGGTTTTAATGCCGTGTTTTTTGAGGACATCGCCCTTCCGGGGGCCTATTCCCTTGACATACTGGACATCGCCGTCAATATCTTTATATTTAGTGTTCAAATTTTCTAATTCCGGATATAATAATTGATAAAAAATAACTTGCTTTGACCGAAATTTTTACTATAATAAGGTTTTGTCAAATTATAACTGTTTGAGGATAATATGTCAAAAGTATGTGAAATATGCGGAAAAGGCCCCCTGTTCGGGAATAACATAAGCCACTCCCATAAAGCGACCCGAAGGCGCTGGAATCCAAATTTACAAAAGGTTCGCGCCAATGTGGATGGGGTCAAGAAGAAAATTAATGTCTGCTCGTCATGCTTAAAGGCAGGCAAGGTTATTAAAGCCACCTGATTTTCCCTTTTAATCAATTTCAGCCCGGTCTGCCGGGCTTTTTTTATTTCCCTGTTTTCCAAGAGCTTTTAAATACAGGTTATATAGCGTTTTCTTGTTAAATTCTCCATCGATCCGGTCCCACGGGAATTGATATTCAAAATCTTTGTTTGAGTGCAATAACCCGTTTTCATCTATTTCATTATTTTTCAATGCGCTTTTAAGGTTTGTCCCGCCGATTATGTAATCCCTGAAAGCCAAACCGACATCGCGGGTTCCAAGCGATAACAGCGCCGAATGACAGGCTTCACGGTAACCGGGCAGAGTCAGCCCGCATTTCGAAGATATAAAACCCTGTTTTAGAAACGATGCCTTCTCCCGGAACTCCGCCTTGGTAATAAATCGCGCGTACTGGAACGGCGTGCGCGCTTTGGGCGTGAAGACCGCTATCGACGCCTGGGTCTTTATCTTAGTAGTTTCCGAGATCCGGTTGCAAAGCTCAATTATAGCTTCTAAATCTTCTTTTTTTTCGGTTGGCAGCCCAATCATGAAATACAGCTTGAGTGTTTTAAAACCGAGCTCGGATACCCGGCCGGCGGTTTCGAGTACATGGCGATTGGTTATATTTTTCGCGCATACTTCGCGTAGCCTGTCGCTTCCGGTCTCCGGAGCTATGGTTAAACTCCTTATCCCCAGTTTACGCATGGATAAAAGCGTCTCTGAACTGAATTCATCCAGCCGCAATGATGATATTCCCAGTTGAATATTTTCTGTTGATGCGATTGATAATATCCTGTCAAAATCGGGATGGTCGGAGACTATCGAGCCGATTAAGCCGAGCTTATCAGTTTTATTTTCGCTGTTTAAAATGGAATCCAACTCGCGGTACAGTGGTTTTTTCCTGCTGAAACCGGAAGCGCAGAAGTTACATTTAAAGCGGCATCCCCGGCAAATATCTATAAGGCGCGCATCCCCGAAATGCGCCGCCGGATTATGAAATTGGGGAACAGATACTAATTCTGTATGCTCCCCGGTTTTTCTTACCTCTAATGATTCCTGCCTGAGCGAAGGTATATAAACTCCGGACATGCCGTTCAACTTTTCCAATATTTCCGTTTTGCTGGAGAAAACATCATAAATGCTTATTGCGCCCGCGAGTTCTTTCCAAAAAGTATCCGCTTCGCCAAGGAATATCATATCGAAAAACGGGGCGAAAGGTTCCGGATTCAGAGTCGGGGCAAACCCCCCGGCAATTTTCAGGTATTTCTCATTATCGAGAATACCGCCATTATCCAACATTCTCAGGACATTAATCAAGTCATGCTCATAGGGAATGGAAAAAGCGGAGACCGGAAAATCAGAAAGTTTCTTACCGCTTTCGAATGAATAACCCGCTTTTTCCGGATACCTCCTGAAATAGAAAAACCTCTCAAAGCCGCCAATGCCGGAGAAACAGGCGATAAGCTGGGAAAAACCGACATTAGCGGTTCCCAACGGGTAATCATTGGGGAAACAAACCGCCGCCAGAGGATTCTGTGCCGTACTGAAAGGAACGCGTTCTGAGTTTTTAAAAACTTCAATGTAATCTTCGTAACTTCGAGCCATCGCTCAGAAGATATAATATGAATTTCATTTATGAAATAAAAAACGCCGCCGCATCTCTGCGGCGGCTAACGGCAATGGAGGTTGCGTTTTACCTTTTCGTAACGGTTAATCCCCATCCTGCTGGATCACGAGGTTTTGGGGCATTCCACTTATTAAAGGAGTGTGATCCGTCCGTCACAAAATAGGCTTTATATGTACCTTTATCTAACATTATCTCGCCATTGAACATCCTGTTTTTACTCGCTCCGCCGGCGGGCCTGGTATTCCTGTAGGTCATCTCCCACACCACTAAACCATTGTCATCGCGCTCAATCCACCCATAATCATACATCTCATTGCGGTCTCCCTCGCCGATGGCATAGATATTCACCCGCATCGGCTTACTGAGGGTAAAACTCCGGTGATGTTTTATGTCATTACCCAATCCTACCATTCGGATAAGCACATCACCTGATTGTTCAGGGTTCTCGATTAACTCAAATTTATCCCGGTCGTAATCGGCAGTGGTCGGGTAAATCGATATTCCGTACTGATGGGCATCGAAGGGAGCCGCGGCATTCCAGTCGTTATACGAATGGCTTCCGTCACTGGTATATACAACGGTATATGATCCCTCAGGCAATCTGACAATACCATTGAACATCCTGTTTTTAGAGGCCCCCCCGGCATGTTCTGAATTTTTGTAATTTATCTCCCATACGATTTCATTGCTGGAATTATCCTTAATCCAGCCATAATCGGCGAAAGTGCGGTTTGAAAGCCAATACTCGCCAATACAATATACTCTTAGGTCGCTATCATCCTTTAGCTTAAAACTCTTCTGTTCATAAGCATTATCCCCGACCCGGGTAATCGAAAGCAATGGGCGTTCGGTCTCAGGTTCGTCCATTATTTCAAAACTGCCCTTTTTATAATCGTCTCCGGGGGATATACGTATACCCCAGAGATATGGGTCGCTGGGAGGATTTGAATTCCAGGATTCAAAACTGTGAGAACCATCGGTATAACAATAAATAACATAATCTCCCTTGTTAAACCGGACCTCCCCGTCAAACTTGCGGTTTTTACTTGCGCCGCCGGCATGTTCGGTGCTCCAGCGGTCCGGCTCCCAAATACGCTTGCCTGTGGAGAGGTCTACAATCCAGGCTCCATCCACCGCCTGGCGGCCCGATTTTGTATACTCGCCGATATGGTAAATTGATAACTCGGTAGGTTCTTTTATCCGGAAGTAGATTTTATCGTAGAAATTATCCCCCAATTTGATATGTTCTACCAGGGCATCGTCCTTTAAAACCGGTTTAAAATTCGAGTAATTCGATATGGGCCGGAAATATGCATCCGACCCGCTGATTTCTATTTTCGCCTCTTCGAGCATATCCTCCCAATCTTCGTTACTGCTTCCAGTGAAAAGATCTCCGAGGACATCGAAAACTTCTCCGGGGCCTTTTATTTTTATGCTGTTAAATATATTATCGTTGGCGTAGTAGTAAACTTCGTATGTCCCCTTATCAAGTTCCACCCGGCTGTCAAACTCCCTCTTTTTATCGTCTTTACCACTGCCATCGGTATTGTTAACAGTTAATCTCCATATCTCATCACGCGAATTACTCTCCAAAATCCAGGTATACGCGTTAATTGCATCGGTGTAGGGCCCCACGAATCCAACGGCTTTGATACGCAAAATACCGTCTGATTTCATTTCAAAAGCCGATGCTTTTAATACCCCATCTTCAATTTTATCAATAACCAGTTTTATATCTCTCGAATACGCTTGGTTCGGAAACACCGAAAATAATGCGAGAAGCAATATTAAGGTCGCTATTTTAAATTTCATTATCATCACCTCTCCAAGTTGTTGTCTCAGGATTAAATACGAAGTGGATAAAATTTTGTTTCAGTATTTTACCAAAGAAAATCGATATGTATTAATGTGTAGAGCCGGATATCCCTTCTATCCTGCTTCAAGTTGCCATATATGCTTCCTCCCTGCGCTTCCGGCTTACTGAATGCCCATTGCAAACCGGCCTCCATTCCGAAATACAAGGCGTCGGCGGCGCCGTAATCGGCTCCGACTGAAAACGCAAATCCCCATGGGGCATAGAGTTTCTCGAGAAACTGGACATCCTCGGAATTGTAAACAGAATCGGCATCGTTTTTCAGGCTGGTGAAACTTTTGTAAAATTCGGCCCCTATGTAAGGAGTTACGTCTCTTTTATTCCGCGGCCCGATATAGTAGCGGATTCCGGCGTATGGTTGTATAATCCGGCCGGTAATCTCGCCTCCGGCATCGAAATCGCTTTTAATGTTGTTGTAAGCGGTTCCTATATATAGAAATTCTCCGCTTCTAAGATAACCCCCGAGATATGGACTGACCGTCATTTTAGGGGAGTTTCCGGCGAAATCGTCAGGCAGAAGCTCCATATTTTGAAAAAGCCAGCGCACGCCCAGAATATTTGCCGAATGGGCATTACCGGCAACAGCAAATATCAATAGCAATAGGGCGAGAAGCCGTTTCCAGTTGTGATACATTAAAAATTCCCCGCAGGTGTTTAAAATTCTGTTTTTCCGCTGAAATTAAAATTGGAGATCAATATTGCCGGCGCAACAAGACATCCAACGGCAGACCACCATGAATCAATCGCCTGGCGCTCTCTGCTTATCATCTTAGCCCTCGAGAATGCCTTCAACATGCTTTCCGTGAAACGCATATTTTTAATGCCGTGGGCAATTTTGCCCTTTTTAATCAAAAATGTGCCGTCACGGGTCATACCCGTCATAAGAGCTTTATTGGTATCCAACATCCCATTAACATAATGAAACCTGGTTACAAGTATTCCTCTTTCGGTATTGGATATCATGCTGTTTAAGGTATTTCTGCCGCCCTTAACAAAAGTGTTCAAGCTGAATGTCGACTCGAAATTTCCGGGAGGCATTGCATGCCCGGTTGATTTCATTTTATTCCGGGAAGCGGTCAGGGAATTATGCAGAACATCACCGCCGACTCCGTTCTTTACAAAGAAAACCCTTTTCTTCGGTACTCCTTCGAAATCAAAAGGAAAGGGCATGCCATCTTCATCAAGCCCATCATCATAAATACTGATATTATCGCCCATGATTTTCTTGCCGCTTCGGCCGCACAGGAAACTTGTGCCTTCATCCATACTTTGGGCGCCGAAGCCGGTATAATTCATCCATTCAACCAACTCGGCAACCGCTTTAGGTTCAAGAATGACATTGTATTTTCCGGGAGGTATTTCCTGCGGTTTGGCAGAATCCATACACTTCCGTATCGCCGTATCGGCCAATTTTTTAAAACTCAAATCGTTTACTTTTCGGGAAATCGCCTCGCTATAGCCGGAGGAATCATCTCCCATAACTATTACATTTACATCGGCGGATGTCGCAGATTGATATGCCTCCACCCCGTTGGAATTCATCACCGCTATCTCTGATTCGCCGGTCGCAAATTTTCCGGCAACCGTAAGATTGTGCTTTTTAGCGGCATTGAACAGTATTTTTGCCTTTTCGGCACGGTCTTTTGGAGTAAATTTAGCGGTTTGTTCAAAATGAGTTCTTATTTTGGGGTAATCCTCGGGTTGAGGCAACCCCTCGAAGGCGGGGTTATCCCTCTGATTCATAGCGATATTATAGGCGGTTAAAAGTGCGCGGTTCAGGTCCTCTTTTTCCATAGAGGTTGTAGAGGAGACTCCCATCCTCCTGCCGATAACAGCCCGGAAGTAAATCATGGACGAGGAATCATAGACATTCTGGTGTATGTAAGAATTAGCATAACGGGTCAAGCCATGCGAGTTGCCAATGTATACGACTTCCGTCTGTTCGGCCGGGGACTTTTTAATTTCCGAGCCAAGCAATGAGAACAATTTGTCTTTCCCTATCATTTTGACACCCCGATAGTTACGTTATTAAACCTTGCCGGCGACGAACCATGAGCCACATGCGCGCTCTGCATCGGTTCGCCTTTTCCACAGCTGGGGATGCCCCAGACATGCCAGTTCGTTTCTCCGCAAACGGCATCGCAATTGCCCCAGAATTCCGGAGTTATACCGGTATATACCGGATTTTTTAGTACGCGGCCGATTCGTCCATTGTTTATTTCCCAGGCTATCTCCACCCCGAATTGGAAATTCAAACGCTTATCATCAATTGACCAGCTTTTATTCATATCAAAATAGTAACCCTTTTTTGTATCAGCGATTAAATCAGCCAGGGTACCTTCTCCGGGTTCGAGATTGATATTGGTCATCCTGATCAAAGGTATATTGCTATAGCCATCGGCGCGCATACATCCGTTTGACTTCTGGCCTATAACCGGGGCGGTTTCACGGGAAGTAAGGTAGCCAACGAATTGTCCATCGCGAACCACGTCGGTTCTCCGGGCTTTCACGCCTTCATCATCATAACCGAAAGTACCCAGCGCCTTGGGGACTGTCGCATCCTGAACGATATTTACCACCGGGGAACCATACTTATAAGATCCCATCTTTTCGGTAGTTAGAAAACTACCGCCGGCCAGGCTGATCTCGGTGCCCAACACTCGGTCAAGCTCAATTGGATGACCGCAGGATTCATGAATCTGCAAAGCCATTTGGGAGCTTCCGATAATAATAGTCGCATCCAGCGATGGGCAGGGAGGCGCTTTTAACAGAGCGACCGCTTCGTTGCGCACGCGCTCAGTATGGGAAAGCATATCCATTTCCCGTATATATTCATAGCCTCCAGTTATGAAATTCCCCCGATGGGAATTTGGATAAGAACGGCGCTGAACTTCTGAGCCTGCCACCGCGGTGGCAACATAACCGCCCCCGGATTCCATCAGATCCTGTTCGATAAGAGCTCCCTCGGTGGAGGCGAAAATCTTGTGAATTTTCCAGAAAGCCATCTCCGCGTGGGCGGTCTTAATGCGTTTTTCGGTTTTCAAGCTCCTGGTTGTGTCAATCAGCAAACCCAGCTTTTCATCGAGGGGGATATTAAAGGGATCTTCCTTGTAGGTCGTTTTATAGGTGTCGACAAATGGCTCGCTGTCGTCCAGTTTCGCGGGATTTTTAACCGTAGTAGCCGAAGCCCTGGCGATCTGAACCGCCAGATTCGCCACCCGCTTCATCTCTTTTTCCGTAATTGTCGAACTTGACGCAAAGCCCCAGGCTCCTTTAAACAGTACCCGGATACCAAAACCACTGACAAGCTGGTTGGATAATGAATCAATTACTTCATTTTTAACGGAAATAGATTCACTGTGGGTACTCAGAAAGCGAATATCGGCATAATCGACTTTTTTGGTTTTTAAATAGTCGATTACTTCAATAAGCTTCTGCTTCAAATCCCCTCCTTTCGCTGGCGGTAGAATTGAATGAAGGTTAAATAACCTTTAAATATAAGTGAGAAAACTTTGTCTATATCCTGCACTGGCTTAACAATTTAAGCCAAACCATAAAACGTGTCAAGTTTTCTTTTCGAAGGCGGTGGTAAGGTCTATATTTATAAAAACCCCCTTGACATCCGGGTATGGAAAGATTATATTTTATATAGTACGGGGGCAGAAGAAACTCGGAAAACAAGGTTATCAGTATGAGCTGGACGCAAGGCATTGTTTATAACTTGTTGCGGGGGGGGCAGATAAGCATTACCCGGGACTCGCCC
>WJIJ01000016.1 GCA_014730345.1 Candidatus Zixiibacteriota bacterium
CCTTTAAAACATCTTTGAGCTGATTTAGTTTTTGAGCGTTTTTCTCCATTTTCCAATAGAAACAGAATAGTTTTTCCCTGTCAATATAATAAATAACAAATGATTTATGAATAGGAATACGTATGGGATTGTTCCCATAGCAAATAGATTATTCCCGCCATTATTTTAGGCCGCGTTATTCACTGCTGTCTTGTAAATAATTTGATATCAATAACTTATTTTTGCTATTGCCGCAGCTTTTAGAGGAATGATATTTGCGTAAATAGGATGCGAAAAATCAATAATTATTATAGAGGGGGCTGAAATTGAAAAAGACAATCTTAATTTGCTCGATATTGATTGCCGCTATGGCCGCGTCGGCTTTAGCCGAAGTAACCATTTATCAAACCAGCGGTTCAGCCGGCGATGAGTTGAGGATTTATGCAAACGAAGGAAAGCTTTATTGGACTGCCGGGGATACCACCTGCAGGATCGCGGTAATCGATGGAAATGTATATTGTAAAAATGGGGACGCTGTCGTGAAATACGGCGCAGCCAACCGGGATTTTGTTGATTGCACATTGTACGCGTATGGCAAGGAAACCGCTATTGGAAGATACAGCAGTTCAACAGAAACTTACAACGCGGTCAAAGCGATTTTGGATTATTCCCGGAAGTAAAGGAATTTTAATTAACTACAGGGGGAGATTATGAAATATAAAACTATATTGGCCGCCGGCCTGCTTTTCATAACTCTTACAGCATCTCCGTTATTGGCAATGGATGTTCTATTCCAGGCCGAGATGGGTAATGGCGAAAAGGTTGCCGTCTTTATAGATACGGGAATTTGCTATTACTATTCCAATGGAGAAGCGGAGGAAGTTTATATGGATGGCGACGCGGTTGTTTGCGGCGATGAGCAATTTTCAATCAGGTATCATGATTTTAATGAAAAAGAAGTTACCTGTTCGGTGTATTTCGATGGCGAAAGGGTCGATACTTATAAATGCGACAATCAGACAATAGGTTACAATGCTATCGAAGCGATTCTTCACTATTATATTGGTGAGGAATTAGCGGTTGATGAAAAATAATGTCAGGGGGAATCGATGAAAGCAATAGCTATCCTATCAGCAATTTCAGCACTGGGTATGTTCGCGTTTTGCTCGACCTGCGCCGCCGGGGAACTCTTTGCCGGTGATAACAGCGAAGGTAATGAGATTCAAATCATCCAGGAGGATGATGGGGATTATTACTGGACCGATAACAGCGGCAAGTATAAAATCCTTGACGTAGATGACAACCATATCGAATTTTTGCGCAATGGGTACCGGCTTCGGTATGTGATCAATAGCCGCAACGAGATAAATTGCCTGAAAACCGACCCCATGCGGGTTTTCGATTCGAAGCGGGAAGAACCCGATGTTACCAGTTACACCAATGAGAATATTGAATATCACGCGGTGAAATGCGTGATAAACCACTACAGAAAGGGGCAGATAGCCGCTCGTGATGAATAGCAACACGGCGAAAATACTTTCCGGGGTAATAAAAGGGGCGGTCATAGCCGTCCTGCTTTTCTATTTCCAGATGGCCGACGCCCGTAATTATATCTTTAAGGAGCGGTCCAATGTCGGGGAAGTAGAGGTCTTTGTGGAAAACGGCATCTGTTTCTGGAGAAGCGAAGATATTACTAACACTGTAAGGGTTGATGGTGACGCGGTGATTTGTGAAAATGGCCCTGTATTAATCCGGTATTATGATATCGATTCCAGCGGCGTATCCCGTTCCCTCGAAGTTTACGGTGAGGATGTGCAGGGCGGCCGCTACAACTCTGTTTCTACCGAATACAGGGCGATACAGGCAATTTTGGACTATTATGATATAAAGAGGTAATTTATGATGAACCCAAAGACCGCTATTACCGCGATGATTACCGTATTCGGTTTGTGGGCGGCGATGAGTTATGTGGGTGACAGGGGTTATGACAAGGTGATGCCCAAAATCAAGGCGCAGCAGGAGAAGATAGAAAAACAAAAAGCGGAGTTCCTGAACCAGGTGCGCCAGGACATGGCTGGAATGGGCGTTTCCGAGGAGTATATAAACGAGTTCGAGAACTATCCCGACCAGCTTGACCCGGAGTTTCAAAACCAGGTAATGCAAATGCGCCCGCGGCGTCCGGTCGGACGCTGGATGGGCGTTTGTAAGAACAATGGAAATAACCTGGCATTTTTCGAATTCGAGGACCATGAATACAAATACATGGTTAAAAATCCCGGCGGCGAGGATATTATTGAAGAAGGGGATTATGAATACTACATGATGGAAATAGTATTCAAACCGGATAACGGAAATGATTACACCATGGAATACTACATGTATGCCCCCGACGCTATCCAGCTTTTCGGAAGGAATATGACTTTCAACCTCGAGAAGGATAATTCCCTGAAGATAGATTTTTAACCAGGCGTTACCAAATCCGTATTTTTTGCCCGGCGCTTGTTATCAAAGAGCGCCGGGTTTTTCTTTTCTTAAAGATATACTTGTCCTCCCGAACTGATATTTCATCCACCTTTTCAGATATTATATTTATCGGGATTATCGCGAATTTACATTTTTACCCTCGAAGATTTTAAATATTCTTGACCTCGTATTAAGGCGGCTCTATATTAGCCGGTGAATTGTCTAATCAAACGGAGGAGATTAATTTATGGGTAAAACCCTTGCTGAAAAACTTATTGGGGAGCATGCCGGCAAAGATGTCAGCGCTGGAGAAATCACGCTGGCCAGCGTGTCGGTGGCTTTAACCCAGGACGGAACGGGGCCCCTCGCGGTCAAACAACTCCAAAAACTGGGGTTGGAGAAGGTTGCCAATCCGGATAAAACGGTGCTGTTTCTCGACCACAGCGCCCCGGCATCGCGTAAAGAACTTGCCAACGACCACATGACCCTGCGGAAGTTCGCTGAGAAAACCGGGGCTCAACTATCCGATGTCGGCAACGGCGTTTGTCACACTGTTGTCAACGAGGATTATGTCTCGCCGGGCGACCTGTTAATCGGCGCCGATTCGCATACATGCACCGGCGGCGCGCTTTGCGCTTTTTCCACCGGTATGGGCTCCACCGATGTCGCCATCGGCATGGCTTTGGGCAAAACATGGCTGAGGGTGCCGGAAACCATCAGGGTAAACGTAACCGGAAAATTCCCTCCGGGAGTTTATCCCAAAGATTTGATCCTCCATTTAATCGGCATGATAGGCGCGGATGGCGCTACCTACAAAGCCCTCGAATTCGGCGGACCCGCTATCGATAAGCTGGAGATGGAAGGACGCTTCACGCTTTCAAACATGGCCGTTGAAGCCGGCGCTAAGGCCGGGCTTATAGCCAGCGACAATATTACCCGTGAATATCTCAAGAGAATGGGGCGCGGAGGAGAATGGAGAGAAATTAAACCCGACCCCGATGCGGTCTACGAGAGAGTAATCGACATAGATGTTTCTCAACTGGTTCCCACGGTAGCTTATCCGCACACGGTGGATAATACCCGCACCATCGATGAAGCCGTTAAAGACCACGTCAAAATCGACCAGTGCTACCTCGGCACCTGCACCAACTCCCGCGTGTCCGATTGGGCGATAGTGGCCCGTATGGTCAAAGGGCGGAAAATCGCTCCGGGGATGAGATTTATCGCCTGTCCAGGTTCGAGAAAAGTCCAGGAAGATTTGGTCAAACTCGGATATTTACAAACGCTTATAGAGTTCGGCGCGATGATAATCCCTCCGGGATGCGGACCGTGTGTCGGCGTCCATGGCGGTATCCTCGGCGATGGCGAGAGAGTTGTCGCTTCCCAGAACCGCAATTTCCAGGGAAGAATGGGCAACCCGGAAGGTTTCATCTACCTCGCCTCTCCGGCAACTGTAGCGGCAACCGCGATAAAAGGAGAACTTGCTGATCCCAGGGAATTTGCATCCACGCTGAGGTCACTGGGAACAGTGCCCATGCCCCACGCCCCCAAAAAGAAAGCGGCCAAGAAGAAGAAAGCCAAAAAGACGGCCAGGAAAAAAGCGAAAAAAACCGTGAAGAAGGCGGCTAAGAAGAAAACCGCGAAAAAGAAAGCAGTGAAGAAAACTGCAAAAAAGAAAACCGCGAAGAAGAAAAAAGCGGCTAAGAAGCGTTAAGGGGCGAACTGATATTCAGCAAATAATAGGAAATTGAGGAGAATAATATGTTAATAAAAGGAAAAGCGCACAAGTTCGGAGACGGTATCTCCACAGACCATATCGCCCCCGGACGCCTGTTTCATTTGCGCAGTAATCTTCCGGAGCTGGCCAAACATGTCCTGGAGGATGCAGACCCGGAATTCCCCAACAAGGTCCAGGAGGGTGATTTCGTGGTGGGCGGAAAGAACTTCGGTCAGGGTTCTTCGCGGGAACATGCTCCCACAATCATCAAACTCGCCGGAGTGGGCGCGGTGATGGCTAAATCATTCGCGAGGATATTTTTCCGGAATTCTATCAATGTCGGTTTGCCGGTGTTGATCTGCGATACGGATAAAATCAATCCCGGCGATGAACTCGAGGTCGACCTGACCGGAGGCGTGGTCAGAGACTTGACCAATGGAGAAACTTTGACATTTTCACCGCTGCCCGATGTGATGATCAAAATACTAAATGATGGAGGTCTCGCCGCGCATATTCAAAAATACGGGGACTTCAATCTCGATTAGTACTTCTGATATAAGCGCCCCGGCTTTTTGTCGGGGCTTTTTTATGTAATATTTTAAAATAATACAACCGCGCTTTGATTATTCCGTAGTAATATAGAGATATGAAAGTAATTTAAGTCGAGGAGCGCAGTATGAGAGAAAATTTCTGGAGAGTATTCTGGGGGATAATCCTTATAGTCGTCGGCGGGCTCTATCTTCTGGATAACATCGGTTTAATTGATTTCGAATTATGGAGTACAATCGCCAAGCTGTGGCCCGTAGCTTTAATCGTCGTGGGGTTATTGATAATCTTTTCAAGGGGAGGACGCGGTAAAGTTACAACTTTGAAGGATGGTAAATCACTTAGCCGCGTCGTTGGAGATATCGATTTAGAAATCTCATCGAAGGATATCGACGGTACCAGGTTCAGCAGTTTCGTGGGAGACATGGAGTTCCGTTTAACCGACGGCGGTTTGAATGATGGCGAAAACAAAATGGTTACCAGCACATTCATTGGAGATATCAGTATGACCGTCCCCCGCGGTTTTCCCATTCAGGCACGTTTCTCCTCTTTTATCGGGGATTTTAAAATTTACGACAGCGACGGAACCATAGTAGGCAAAGAATCCTACAAGTCGGCGAACTATGATGAATCATCTTCGAAGCTTTTTGTCCATTGCAGTTCGTTTATAGGCGACTTTAAACTTCATATCCGTTAGCAGATGAAGCCACGGGCGCTTTTCGCGCGCATGTTTAGATCAACATAATGATCTATATCGTAATTATATAAAGTTTGAAGAAAAACTTTTTGCCGCCAAAACAAATTTTCTCACGGTAAAGTTAATAAAGTTATTGACAAGTCGCTTATAATTCCTTACCTAAAAAACGAGCACAGGGGTTAATTCACAGGTAAAAACTGAAGATGATTCCATCGGAGCAGATCGAAAGAGTAAAACAATCGGCAGACATCGTCGACATAATCGGCTCGTTTGTTAAACTTACCAGGCGGGGCAGGAATTTTGTCGCCCTTTGTCCTTTTCATTCCGAAAAGACCCCGAGCTTCTCGGTTTCTCCCGACAAACAGATTTATTATTGCTTCGGGTGTGGTACAGGCGGAAACGTCTTCAAGTTTATCATGGAACATGAGAAAATGAGTTTTGTTGAAGCGGTAAAGTATCTCGCCGAAAGAACCGGAATTACTATAGAGGAAACTCAATCATCCTCGAAGCAGTCCGCCGAATCCACTGACAGACTGTATAATGCCAATAATATAGCGTTTGAATACTTCCGTTTATGCCTGGATAAAATCGAGGGGAATACCGCCCAGAAATATATAAAACAAAGAAAAATATCATCATCCGCGGTGGAAGAGTTCGGGATTGGCTACGCCCCCGATAAAACTTCGGGGCTAATTAAGTTTGCCAATAAAAAGGGCGTTAAAACCGATGACTTGCTTGCCGCCGGCCTTGTGTCTAAAACTACTTCCGGTTATCGTGATTTTTTCCGTGAGAGGTTGATATTCCCCATAATGAACCTCAGCGGGAGGGTGGTCGCTTTTGGCGGCCGCACTTTAAGCGACGGCGAAAAAGCCAAATACATCAACACCCCGGAAACACCGGTTTTTAAGAAGGGAAGCCAGCTGTTCGGCCTTAACCTGTCCCGCGAGGAAATCCGCAAAAAGCGAGAGGCTATCGTTGTCGAGGGTTATACCGATTTGATCTCGCTCTACAGCTCCGGCATTAAAAATGTGGTCTGCTCCTCGGGCACCGCGTTTACTCCTTCACAGGCGGCCCTCCTCTCGAGATTCGCCGAAAAGGTCATAATCCTTTTCGACAGCGATGCCGCCGGATTGAAAGCCGCGGGAAGAAGCGTCGGCGAACTCCTCTCCAAGGGACTGGACAGTTTCATCTGTGTCCTCCCCCGTGGTGAGGATCCGGACTCCTATATTAAAGCCCAGGGCGCCAAATCCCTTATGGAGTTACTGGACGAAGCCCTGCCGTACCCGGAGTTTAAGAGGATGGTTGTTGGCAAACCTTTCTCTGTTTTGAGCGTCAATGAGCAGGACGAGTTAATAATGGAGCTGACCGAGGTTATCTACACCATTGACGACCCCTTGAAAAGAAGATTGCTTACTGACCGCATGGAAAAAGTTTTCGATTTTCCCATCTCGGCTTTCGCACGTAAGAAACCTTCGAGGCCCGGCGATGATACACCCGCTAAAACCAAAACACGAAGCAAGGTTACTCTCGAGCGCGAATTCCTATCGCTTCTCGCCGATAATCCCTCCCGAATTCCCGAAATAACGCGTTCTGTAGAGCCGGAATGTTTTTCCGATGACGGATGCCGCATGGTTTTCGTGAGGATGATAGACGAATACTCACGCTACAATTCCGTGGATATTGACAAATGGGTCGATAATGATACTCCGCGGCAGTTACTTGAAACATTGGCAAGTATGGACGAATCCAGGTCTCTCGCCCCGACTGCCGAAGAGGTTTTGGATGATTATGTGAAACATTTCAAGTTGCTAATCAATAAAAATACCTTGAGAGCATTGAAAGAACAAATTATTGAAGCGGAATCGAAAGGCGATTATCTCAAAGCTAATGAACTTCAGAAAAGATATTTACGAATATTGACCGGGGCTGGAAATAGATGAGTAATTCAACTTCAATGAATACGATTATAGACGTCTGTCCGGATCTCTCCCGCAGGTTGCTTATACTTTTGAATGAGATAAAAGACCTGTTTAGACAGGTCCAGCAGGTTGGCGGCGTGAGTAATCCCGGTGATGCTACTAAACCGAAGGCGGTTGGAAATAAAAAGGCCGAAAAAAAGGAATCTGTCGATCCCAAAGAACGGAAATCCTTCGAGATTGATATAAAAACTTCCAAAACCGGCGATCCTGTCAAGGTCTATTTTGATGAACTCGCGCGTAAGAGAACCATGTCCCGCGAAGAGGAATTGCATTACGCCCGTGAGCTCGAATCCAGCAGGTTGGAAATCACCAAGATAGTATTTTCATGCACCAATGTGATCGAAGCTTTCATCGAACTCGCCACCAAAGCATTAATCGGTGAGAGTGATTTGGGCGAAGTCATGGAACTTCCCGGAGGCGGTTTCGTCCCTGAAGAAAAGATTACCAAAGCCCGTACCAATCTGGAGAAAGCTGTCGAGGAGCTTTCGGTTTGTCACCGGGAGCTGAACCGCTATCAAACCCGGATTTCTCACATGATGCCCGGGGAGGATACCAGCGAATTCCTTTCGAAAGCTTCCAAAACCCGCAACGAGATATACAGAATCATATCCGGTCTCGAGTTAAGCAGTAATCTCATCGTGTTCTTGAGCGATATATTCCTCAACAGGGTGGATATCCTCAAAAAGGAAACCGGCAGGGCGCAGTTTATCGAGATGGAAATGGGCGCCAGCAGGTACCAGATAATCGGCTGGGCAAAAAAGCTCGAGGATAACCGGGCAAGGCGCAACAGCGCTATCGAATCGATGGTCAGCGGGAATATGCGCCTGGTTATTACCATCGCTAAAAAATACCAGAACCGCGGCCTGGAATTCCTCGATTTAATCCAGGAGGGTAACGGGGGTCTGCTCAAAGCGGTCGAGAAGTACGATTATCATAAGGGTACTAAATTCTCTACCTATGCCGCCTGGTGGATTAAACAGGCCATCAACAGGGCTATCGCCGACCAGTCCCGGACAGTCAGGGTTCCCGTGTATATGAATTCCGTTGCTCAAAAGGTATTCAAGGAAACCCAGAATATAATCCAGGAAACCGGCAGGCAACCCACCACCGAAGAACTTTCCGACAAGCTCGGGTTTTCCGAGGATAAGGTTAAGCATGCCATGCGCTCTTCCAGCAGAGAAGTCTCCCTCGATGGCTATTATTACCGTGATGAGAATAAAACCATCATGGAGTTTATCGAAGACCCAAAAAGCGCGGAAATGATGGGCAAGACATCATTCGTTCACCTCCAGGATACACTGGAACAGGTCCTGAGCACCCTGACCGAAAGGGAACGTCAGGTTTTGAAACTTCGCTATGGTCTCGTGGACGGTTTGCCGCGCACCCTCGAAGAAATCGGCCTTATTTTTAATCTTACCAGGGAACGCATACGGCAAATCGAGGCCAAAGCGTTGAAAAAACTACGCCATAAGAGTCGTTCTGAAATCTTAAGGGAATGCGTGGAATTGCTTTAAAGCCGCCTTTTTTACTCTTGACAATCTTACATTTTTAGCTATTTTAAATGATGGTAAAACTTGACAATTATTCTATTTTATCAGGTAGTTTCCAAATAGAAACATTACGCAGGTTTAAATTGTTATTAATAATAGGTACTGATAAGGGATTGGTCCCGAAGTACATGGAGGAGAGATGCTGAAAAAATCACTTATTTTTACAGCTATTGCGTTCATCTTTCTTTCCGCGGTCTTAGCGCAAGCCGCCGATAAGAAAGCGTTTGATTTCACCCTTAATAATTTAAAGAATCAAAAAGTAAGTCTTGATGATTTACTCGGAAAGGGTCCTGTTTACCTGGCTTTTTGGGCAACATGGTGCAAACCATGCGTTAAGGAGCTTGAAATCGTTACTAAAATTCACCAGGACTACAAGGACCGGGGCTTTCAACTCGTGGGAATAAACGAGGACTCCGGCCGCTCCCACAGCAAGGTCAAATCCTTTGTAAAATCAAAGGGATGGGATTTCCCGGTTTTGATGGACAATAATGAAAAAGTGAAAAGAGATTATAAAGCTTTCGGATTGCCATATTCGGTCATTCTCGACTCCGAAGGCTATATTATACATACAGCTTATGGTTTCCGTCCCGGTGATGAAGCCAAAGTCAAAAAGATAATTGAAGAGCATCTTTTGACACAGGAGGCTGATTCTACCGAAAGCGAGGCGAATTAATTTTTAACAGCTAAGGATTGGGACGGAAAGATGAAAAAAACATCTATATTTCTACTGATTTTAGGAGCAGTTATTTTCAACATCTCGATAGCGACAGCAGACGACGTAACTATCCAGGCTCATAACAAACTGGAATACTACTGGGAGCGGGAACCCGATTCTATGGGTGTTCACAGCGACAGCCTGCGCAACAAACTGGTTGTGGATTTACTGTACGGCGATTTCTATGCCGGAGTATGGTTTGAAGCGTATCACCCGCTGGCTACTCCGAATGCGGTTCCTTCGGATACTTCTTACGAGGGTATCACCCAGAGGTATTTTGGCTGGAGGCATGACAACGCCGAGATAAGGCTGGGTAATTACTATGCTAACTTCAATCGAGGCATGATATTACGCGCGTACGAGGCCGAGGATATTCAGGTTGATAAGAATATCTACGGCGCATGGGGTTCTTACAGCGGCCGGTTCTACAACTTCGAACTATTGTCCGGCAAGATCCTGCTCGCTGATAACCAGGCAATTACCCCGCTAATACGCCATCGCAGGAACACAGTTACCGGCGCGCGCGCGGAGCTGACCCCAATCTATAATTTCAGGGTTGGAGCCGGCGCTGTTCGTTATGAAGAAAAAGATCCATTCATCGACGAAACTTATTATACCAACGCCTGGGAAATTATCGGCGGATTTAACTATGGTATTTTCGATTTCTACGGCAACTATGCCCGCCAAAACGGCACCAGAGGGTTTTCGTTGGGAAGGTTCGACCTCGAGGAAGGCGACGGAACCTATCTTACCGCCGGAATCTCAACTTCCCTGATCGGGATTGCCGCTGAGTATAAGAACTATTATAACCTCGGTATGGCTTTTAACGCTCCCCCGGCCGCCAATCACCGTAATCAATCTCCAAACACGGTCAGCGGCGGCTTGAACGGCGCTAACGACCGCGGTTTCCAGATATCGACATTTCTTTCTCCATTCGATAACTGGACTTTCCAGGCCGATGTAGCTCAGTCTCAGGAAAGGCCGGATCCTGAAACCGGACACGCCCGGGCGATTCTCTACAATAATTTTTATGAGGTCCGCGGCTATATCGGGCGCCACAATGTTATTCTAAACTACGAACGCACTGATATGGGCTTTGAAGGACTGGAACACCTCCCTTATGGGGAAATTACGTATTATCTGAATGATAGATCGACGGTTACCGCTACCGGGCAGGTGAGAAAATATGAAAACCAGAGGAAGTCCAAGGGCAAGGATGATTGGAACGAGATCGATTACTCGGTTACTTTGAATTACTCTTATTCGTTATCTATCACCGTATCCGGAGGTTTTACCTCAGAGGAATTTACCCAGTTCGATGACCCGTTCCCATCAAGAAGTGGAGCGGTTTCGGTGAATATACGTTACGGTGAACATGATTTGAATATTTTTTACGGCGATCAGCGCGGCGGTTTCGTATGTACAGAAGGAGCCTGCCGGGAAGTTCCTCCTTTCAGGGGAATGAAAATGATCCTGGTATCGAGGTTTTAACCAAAATAAATAGATAAATGGAAAATAATTTTAGTAACAATAACCAAAATTGATGGAGGAAAAAGTCATGAAGAAAACCGCGATATGCTTTGTTCTGGCTTTCCTGGTTCTAACAGTTAGCGCTTCGGCGGCCTGGAGGATGGTCCTCGGTGAAAATTTCACTAACACCAGTTGCGGACCGTGCTTCTATGCCGACCCGACCTTGAACTACCTTGCCGAAGAATTTTCGGAAGAGATTTCATTAATCCGTTACCATGGATGGTGGCCCGGAAGCGACGACCCCTTTTACAATCATAATATCCCGGAAAATACCGCGCGGATTAATTATTATGGGGTCAATTCCGTACCCGATTTCCAGATTGACGGAATAATCGACGCCGGTTATCAATACCAGCAGTATGAAAACAGGTTTTTACAGCGGCTCGATGAAGAAAGTCCCTGCACCATTACCATAACCGGTAATTACGAGAGCGGTACCCGTGAAGTTCACCTCGAGATTTCGGTTTATGCCGAAGAAGCCGTTCCCGGCAGTTCCCTGAGATTATTCTGTGTATTGATTGAGAATTATATATCTTATAACGCTCCCAACGGGGTATTGGAACACAATCAGACCATGCGCGATATGGTCCCCTCATCTAATGGCGAAACATTTACAATCAGCCAGGGAGAGACGGTAGATTTCGCCCGCGATTTCACGATTGATAATATTGTCGATGAAATGAACGCGCAGGTTGTTGTTTTCGTGCAGGATTACAGCACCAAGGAAGTCCACCAGACCGCGAGGGTAGATGTTACCGACATGCCGACCGGTATAAATGATTTCCCCCAGGGTGAAATACCGAGAGTGGTTAAGCTGGCCCAGAATTACCCCAATCCGTTCAACGCCACTACTAACATCGCCTTTGCTCTTAAAAGCGATACCGATGTGAACCTTTCGGTTTATAATATTGCCGGGCAGAAAGTTGCCGAATTGGCGGATGGATTTTTCGAAGCCGGAAATCACGTTGTAAACTGGGATGCTTCGGAAGTTTCCTCCGGGGTTTACTTCTATCGCCTGGAAACAAATGATGAGGTCAAAGCCCGTAAGATGATATTAATGAAGTAATTAATTACCTAAATTTCGAGATAGCCAGGTATTGTACATAGTACCTGGCTATTTTAAGATTAACTATTTCACTCCAGGAGCGATTTATGAAAAAAGCGTTATTGTTGACTGTATTGGCATTGTTCGCTCTCGTTCCCGCCGCCCGGACAGCTGACAGGCTTGTCCTGATTGAAGGGCAAACCGGCACCTGGTGAGGCAGTTGCCCCATGGCCGAAAGAGCTCTCGACCAATTGGTCGAAGAATTCGGGGACGAGATCGCCGTGATAACATGGCACATCGGAAACAATGATCCCTTCTATCTCTATGATACCCAAACCGCCTGGGCTCGTTTTGATTATTATCCGGGCAATTATGTCCCCCATGGATTTATCGATGGTATAATAGACGGGGAGCATTTGTACAACTCTTGGCGCAGTATATATTTAAGCAGGAAAGAAGACGACAGCCCATTGATATTCACCGTTGACGGCAATTATAACCCTGTTAATAGAGAAGTAAACCTCGATGTCGATATCGAAGCCGTCAGTCCGGTCGATTTTGATGACCTTAGGCTGTTTTGTGTCCTGATCGAAAATGAATTAGATTATCACGCGAGAACCTATAATTTCGTTATGCGCACCGCGGTTCCGGATGTTTACGGCGAGCAATTCGATATATCCGAGGGCGAAACATTGAACTTCCTCCGCCAATGGAATATCGATGAGGAGCTCGTTGCTGAAAATTCGGAGATCGTTCTTTTCGTGCAGGATTATACAACCAGGGAAATACTCCAATCTTATAAAATGACTGTCGCGGGAATGACTGGTATAGATGACAATCCCGAACTGCCGGTATCGACCGCGCTATTGAGGAATTATCCCAATCCGTTCAACGCCTCCACCAACATCAACTTCAAGCTCGAAGCTGAAACCGATGTAAACCTTTCTGTGTATAATATTGCCGGGCAGAAAGTCGCCGAACTGGTTAATGGCAAGATGGATGCTGGTGAACATGTTATCAACTGGGATGCTTCCGATATGGCTTCCGGGATTTACTTCTATACCCTGAAGACCAATAACGCTTTGGAAACAAAACGGATGTCGTTGGTTAAATAGGCATTCGGCATATTTATGGCTTAAACCGGATTTGCCCATGCATATCCGGTTTTTGTTTGCGATTATGTTAATTTTTGCTATATTATAGAAGGTAGAGTTAAACATAAAGAGGACAGAGTAAATGAAAAAGGCGCTGATTACGCTTATCATACTGCTTTACGCGGTGTTGGCATCTTCGCTTTCATACGGAGTAACCCGTGTGGTTATCGGGGAGTATTTCACAAATACCGGGTGAGGGTCCTGCGGCATACCCGACCAGCTACTCGTTCAGTTGAGCGACCAGTACCCCGATGAATTCGCGTTCATCCAGTATCATACTAATTTCCCGGATATTAATGACCCATTTTATCTCTTTAATTCCCAGGAAGTAAATGCCCGGCGTACATTCTATACTAACGGGTACGTCCCGCAATTTTATGTCGATGCCTACGATGCCGGTTCCGGTTATCAAAATTGGGAAAATATCCTGCTTGTCCGGTATAACCAGCCTTCCGATTGGGAGATTATGACCGATGGTTCATATAATGAAACCACCCGGGAAGCATTTTTAAATATTGATGTCTTTCTTTATGGCGACGACCCTGATGGTGTTGAGTATCTCAGGATTGCCTTGGTCGAAAACGACATTTATTATCCGGGTTCCAATGGCACCGACTACCATCAGCAGACATTCCGGGATATGATACCCGATGTTACCGGGCAGGTTATAGAGGTTGACGATACCGGAATCTGGGAAGGTTCTGTACAATTTACCGTAGATGAAGTAATTGCCGAGCAGAATTGCGAAATTGTGGTTTTTATCCAATCCTCGGTGCAGAAAGAAGTCCTTCAGGGTTACAAAATGCCTTTCGATGATCTCGGTCCTGTTTCAGTTGACGATGATGAACCCCGCCCCCAATCCTTCCGTTTGCTGGGCAATTATCCTAATCCCTTTAACTCATCGACGAATATACGATATATCCTCGATGAAAATGCCGATGTTCGCATAGATGTTTTCAATATCCGCGGAGAATATGTTGCCACGCCGGTTAACGAATTCCAGCAGAAGGGCTTGCATAGCGCGCGCTGGGACGCGTCCTCCATTCCATCGGGAATCTATTTCTATACCCTCAAAGCCGGAATGAATTCCGCTACCAAACGGATGACATTGGTTAAATAGTTAACCCAATACCATCTTTACCTTTGATATTTGTGTAATTTTCGTAAAATACGATTAAATTGGTAAAAATTTAAACTTTTATTATTGAAAATAGTTATTATATTACGGCAAAACATTATAACTCTGAAATGGAGGAAAGGTATGAAACAAGCGCTTTCGATGATTCTCACCCTTGCTTTAATGTTCGTATTCGCAAACGGCGCATTTGGCGTTGAACGGGTAGTAGTGGGCGAGCTTTTCACTAACACCTCGTGACCGAGTTGCGGCCCGGCAGAGATCCGGCTCGATCAGTTGATCGAACAGTATGAAGAAGAAATCGCCGTTATCCAATACCATGTATGGTGGCCCAGTTCAGGCGATCCTTTCTATCAATTCAACATTGAAGAAAACACAAATCGAAACAACTTTTACGCTAACAACTATACGCCCCATTTCTTCGTTGATGGGGATGACGCTGGTTCTTCTTACAACAGTTGGGAATCCATCCTGATGAGCCATTATAATGAGCCGTCCGACTGGGAAGTTGAGGTAACCGGCACCTATGATGAAGACACCCGGATGGTGCATCTGGACATCGCTGTGACGCTTCATGGAGAAGACCCCGCCGGAGTTGAGTTTTTACGGGCGGCGGTTTGCGAAAGCGATATCTACTACCAGGCACCCAATGGGAATAACACTCATAACCAGACTTTCCGGGATATGATACCTGACATCTATGGTTTACGGATTGAACCCGACAGCAATGGTTACTGGGAAGGAACAATCGATTTCGAACTTCACGATGAAGTTTTATCCGAGAATTCTAATATAGTATTTTACATACAATCGACCCGCGAACGCCAGATTTTCCAGGGTCACAAAATATACTTTGATGAACTCGGTCCCGTTTCGGTGGATGAGAACGGCAGTTCTACTCCCGAAAATTATGCCTTAATAGGAAATTACCCCAATCCCTTCAACGCGTCGACTAACATTAGCTATACACTCGCGGATGAAAGTGTCGTTAAACTGGATATATACAACCTTCGCGGAGAACATGTAGAGACACTAATCGATGGTATTCAACAGCCGGGAATCCAGGATGTAAACTGGAATGCCCATGATATGCCCTCGGGGATATATTTTTACCGTTTGAATCTGAACGGCGAAAGTTTCACTAAGACCATGACCTTGTTGAAGTAGTTTTTTAACTGCTATGGGATTGTAGCCGCCCGCGGAAACGCGGGCGGTTTCTTTTATGTATCCAATGGAATTCGAGTTTCCATCAAGCAACCTTCTTTCTCTCCATTATGTAATAAAGCGCTGGTACGATTATCAACGTCAATACCGTTGATGATATCAAGCCGCCTATCATCGGAGCGGCTATCCTCTGCATTACTTCCGAACCGGTTCCATGACCGAGCATTATCGGAAGCAACGCGATAATTGTGGTGGTTACGGTCATCAATTTCGGTCGCACCCTGTCCACGGCTCCTTCGATAATCGCCGATTTAAGCTGGGAAGCGGTTTTCAATTTTCCCTCTTTGCGATACCGGTTTACCGCTTCCTCCAGGTAGACCAGCATCACCACCCCGGTCTCCGCCGCTAATCCGGCCAGGGCGATGAAACCCACGTAAACGGCTACCGATGTATTGTAACCAAAAAGGTAGAAAAGCCATATACCGCCGACCAGCGCGAAGGGCAGGGACAGCATCACTATAAGGCTGTTGGCGAAACTCTTGAAATGAAGATATAGCAGGAGGAATATGACCAATACGGTCAGTGGCACGATTATCCGCAGGCGTTCGGCGACCTCCATCATGTTTTCGTATTGACCGGACCACACAATCGAATAACCGGGCGGCAATGTGATATCCTCGGATACTATCTCCCGGGCGTTATTAACATAAGTTCCCACATCTATATTATTCAAATCGACATACACCCACGCAGTAGGGCGGGAGTTTTCCGATTTTATCATCACCGCCCCCTTGCTGAATTTCAAATCTGCCACCTGCCCCAGGGGAACCGGCTTGCCTTGCTGATTATAGACAAGTACCCTTTTTATGGCATCCGGGTTATCCCTTAGTTCCCGTGGGTAGCGTACGTTTATCGGGTAGCGCTCAAGTCCTTCAATAGTACGGCCGATATTCATCCCCCCGATTGCCGATTTTATCGTGTTCTGTATATCCTCTACTCTTAACCCGTATCCCGCCGCCCGGCGCCTGTCGATCTCTATATCGAGGTAATTCCCCCCGGTTACCCTTTCGGCGTAAACCGAACGTACTCCCTCGGTCTTTTTGATAACGACTTCGATTCTCCGCGCGATTGCATTCAGGCTGTCCAGGTCCGGTCCCATTATCTTAATTCCCACCGGAGTTTTAATGCCGGTGGATAACATATCGATACGGGTTTTTATGGGCATGGTCCAGGCGTTGGTTAATCCCGGGAATTGGATGGCCCGGTCCAGTGAATCAACCAGCATCTCCGGGGTCATCCCATCCCTCCATTGGTCCTCCGGTTTTAGCATTATAGTGGTTTCAATCATGGTCAGCGGCGCGGGGTCGGTCGCAGTTTCCGCTCTGCCGATCTTGCCGAAAACCCGTTCCACCTCGGGAAAAGAAGCGATAATCTTGTCAGTCTGTTGTAGAAGTTGCTTCGCCCTGGTAATTGAAATTCCCGGTAATGTGGTGGGCATGTACAGCAAATCGCCCTCGTAAAGCGGGGGCATGAATTCAGAACCGATACGCGACAGCGGTATCACGGTCAACGCCATTATCACCAGCGCGATAGTGATCACCAGTATCCTCCTGCGGAGTACGAAATCTATAACCGGCCGGTATAACCTGATGCTAAATCTCGATATGGGATTATTCGATTCTGATATTACCTTCCCCCTGATAAAAATGAAAATCAATGCCGGGATAACCGTAACCGAAATCAGCGCCGACGCGGCCATGGCAAACGTCTTCGTATATGCCAGCGGTTTGAAGAGCCGTCCCGATTGCCCCTGCAGGGCAAGTATCGGCAGGAAGGAGATAGTGATAATTAGCAGGGAGAAGAACAAAGCCGGTCCGACTTCTTTGGCCGAATCTATAATGATCTCCCTGCGGTTTTTCTTTCCGGCGTCCCTTTCAAGGTGTTTATGAGCATTTTCCACCATGACCACCGCCGCGTCGACCATAACCCCGATAGCGATGGCGATTCCTCCCAAAGACATTATATTGGCGTTTATCCCCAGCGCGTGCATCAGCAGAATAGAAACAAGAACTCCCGCGGGCAGGGTAACCGCGGCCACCAGAGTAGAGCGGACATGGAACAGGAAAAGCAGAGTAATCAGGAAAACAACCACTATTTCCTTAAGTAGTGTATCGCGTAAATTATCCACCGCCCTGTCGATTAATCCCGAACGGTCATAAACGGTTACAATGTCCACACCTTCGGGAAGCCCCGGCTTGAGTTCCTCGATGCGCTCCTTTACCCGGGAGATAACTTCACGGGCATTTTCGCCCCATCGGATGACCGCGATGCCTCCCACTACCTCACCTTTACCATCGAGTTCAGCAACTCCTCTCCTGATTTCAGGTCCGTACTGCACATCCGCTACCGATGAGAGCAGGACAGGCGCGCCGTCATCGGGAGTATGAACCGGAATATTACGCAAATCATCAAGGGCTCCGATATAGGCGATAGAACGCACCATGAATTCTGTCTCACCCAGTTCGATTAGTTTACCGCCGGCGGCGCTGTTCGATTTTTTTACCGACTGGATTACATGGGATAAGGGAATATTGTAATAATCCAGCTTGCGGGGATCGACCTCGATTTGATATTGGCGCACGAATCCGCCCACCGAGGCGACTTCCGATACGCCTTTTACAGCCGATAACTCGTATTTCAAGAACCAATCCTGTATTGAGCGTAATTCGGCAAGGTCGTTTTTGCCGGTTGTGTCCACCAAAGCATATTGATAGACCCAGCCCACACCTGTAGCATCCGGCCCGAGCCGGGGAGTTATCCCTTCGGGCATCCTGCCGGAAATGGCGCTTAAACTTTCCAGCACCCTGCTTCGCGCCCAATAGATATCGGTGCCGTCCTCAAATATTACGTAGACGAAGGACAGACCGAAATATGAGAATCCACGTACAGATTCCGCTTTCGGAACCGCCAGCATCGCTGTCGACAGGGGATAGGTTACCTGGTCTTCTACTATCCGGGGCGGTTGTCCCGGATAATCAGTCTGGATAATTATCTGAACATCAGATAAATCAGGGATAGCGTCAACGGCGATCTCGTTGGAGGCATATACCCCGAGTATTAGTATAATCGCCGTTACCGACAGAATCAACCATCGATGGTTTACCGAGTACTCAATTATTTTATTTATCATCACCGCCCCCTTCGTATTTTACCAGGAACATACCGCAGTCAGGGCACCGGCCTTCCTCATCGGATATAGTTTCGCATACAGCCATGGGGCAATGATAGAATCCTTTGTTATTGGTGTGTTCCACCGGGATTAAGTCCATACCGCATTCTTCACATTTCCCTTCACCGTATTGCAGGATATGGTAATGCTCGGGCATGGGGCAGGTGTAAATGCCGGTAAGGTCTTCTCCCGCGTGTTCATCGGAGGGGTCATAAACTCGAGAATTGTTTTCCAGGGATTCACTCAGGCGTGATTCGGAGTCGAGAAGGAATTGCCCGGAGGTAACCACGCGTTCGCCCCGGGTTAAACCATCGAGTATCTCAACATAATCATCATCGCCCACGGCTCCAGTTTTTACCGCGCGCGCCTGATACGCTCCTTCGCCCGCTTCGACATATACCAGCCTACGGGTACCGCTGTTGATAACCGCTTTCAAAGGTATGGACAGTTGATTCGAGCGTTCGGTTGAATTTACATTTATCTCTGCGTACATATCCGGCTTCAGTTTCAGTCCGCGGTTGGGAATATTTACTCGAATCTCTATTTGACCTTTGTTATTTAAAAATGGCGAGATGTATGTTATTTCCCCTTTATACAATTCACCCGGCAGGTTGGGAACGCGGACTTCCGCCATCTGTCCTTCTTCCAGGAAGGGGAAGTCTTGTTCATAGACATATCCGACAGCCCATACTTCGGAAACATCCGCTATCCGGTATATACTTTTGCCTTCCATGATGTGGTCGCCGGAATTGATTTTTTTCTCAATTACGATCCCGTTGACAGGTGAACGGATGACCATATTCCGCGTTATTTCCCCGTTGGTTTCAAGAGCTTTTAGCTGGTCTTCGGAGATATCCCAATTCTTTAATCGTGCCAGGGAAGCTTCAACCAGTTCGCCGGGATCGAAATTGCCACCGGTACCAACAGTTTTCAAGTTGGCGCTGTTTTTTAATGCCGATAGATATTCACGTTGGGCCGCTACCAGTTCCGGAGAATAAAGTTCAAGCAACGCCTGTCCTTTCGATACACGCGCGCCGGTGTAATCAATGTATAGCTTTTCGGCCCAGCCGGAAGTTTTAAGGTTCACAGTTTTAACCATCGGTTCAGCATATTCAATTTTGCCGAATGCCCTGATAGTTTTGGTGATGATTCGGGATTGCGCGGTTTCGGTTGTCAGGCCGATATTATGAGTAGTAACCGGATCAATAGTAATCGATGAGCCGTTGCCGCCGGCTCCATCTTTTTTAGGCGTTAGTTTCATACCGCACAACGGGCAGTAGCCCGGTTCTTCGCTGATAATCTCAGGGTGCATTCCGCAGGTGTATAATTGGGTATTATCTGAAACAGCCTTCGCGGCATTATTAGAACCTGACACGAAGATAAAGTACCCCGCTCCGAATCCGATTATAAGTGATATTGTTATTATAATTATATTTTTCATTGTATCGCCTCCATTTTAGCTCCGGTTAATTCATCGATATCAGCCAGGGCGGAGTTATATTCCATCAACAGTTTGAGCCGTTCCAGTTCAAATTCCATCAACCTTGTTTGAGCCATAATACGGTTTAAAAAATCGGTCTTTCCCACGCGGTAGGCAATATCCGATGACTCCAGCGCCGCCTTCGCCAGAGGTATTATCGAATCCTCGTACAGCTTTATGCTCTCCGCCTTTCTATCAATTTCCAATAATGTGTTTTCAATTTCGTTTTTAATGAATAGCTCGATCGAGTATCGTTCGCTTTCGCTGGTAGAGCGCATCGCCGATGCTTCATCCACTTTATGGTTCTGTTTGAACCCGAACCATAACGGGATAGAAAAACCGACCTTCGCCGATACAAAATCCTCTCCCGGCAAGGCGTCCATAGCCACTTCCTCCCGGATCCGGTACTCGAATCCCAGGAAGATATCCGGCATATATTCCGCCTTCGCCAGCGATTCGCGTTTCTCGCTTATCGCGATATTGCTCTCAGCGGATTTTATCAGGGGATTATTCTCCATAGCCAGCGCTATCAGCGGATCAATCGCTATAGGTTGCCGTAGGACACCCGGCAAATCTCCTTTCAGGTCATCGATTTCTTCCGGGATTCCAGTCAACCGACGCAAATCGGAAAGGGCCGATTTGGTCATCCTGACAGCTTCGCGTTCTCTATCCTCCAGTTTCACCAGTGATGTTTGGGCATTTAAAACATCCTGGGCTAATCCATCGCCGTTGGCGTAGCGGGTCTGGGCAACTTCAACCAGAGCTTCTGTCAAATCGGTATATCGGTCAAGAATGCTGTCCGCCAGTTTCCAATAAGAGTAGTTATAATAAACCTGTTTTATCTTCATCTCGGTCTCATTGGCGATTAACTCCTTATTAAACCCGGCTTTTTCAGCGTCTAAATTAGCTATTGAACTGAGATTGCCGAGTTTCGAAAACCAGGGTATCTTCTGGGTTATGCCGATTGCTATACCTGTCATGGGAGTTTCATCCAGCGCCAATGAACTGCGAGGCAAGTTGGACGCCGCAATCGATAAAACAGGATCCGGCAGGGCCCCCGCGTATTTGGATTTGTAATTTTTCGCCCGATATGCATAATCGGCGCCCTGTATTCCCGGATTATTTATCATAGCCCTCTCAATCAAACTATCGAGTTCTGAATCCCGTTTTGGGGCGTTTTGGGCAATGATGATATCCGGTATAAACAGGGCAATTACAACCATTATCCAGTAAATGGTCGATTTTAACATTGTATCCTTCCTTAAAAATTGTATTCAAGCATCATTCGCTTATAAACTAAGCGTCAATTAGAATAGAACTAAGGAAGTATATCAATTCAGGAAACTGTGGTTGCTGAGATAAATCGGAGGTGGTTTGTAGTTTGATGAATAAAAAACACCGATAATTCCGGGTTCAAAACCGGGAGCAATTATATGATTATCTTCCTCCGCGGAGGTTTGCATTGGATCGTTTATCCGGATTTGCGGTTTTTCAACTATGCCTCTTTCCGCGGGGGGCATCGCCGGAGTTTCATTCATCCGGCAGTTGCAGGCGGATGAAAGACCATCAGCGCTTTCAGCGCGGTCCATACCGGTACAACAGCATATAGAGCCGCAATTCGAGCTGTACATGGCCGCTTCTATGGACATAGCCGTAAATGGCGTTGTCAGGAGCATCCCCAATGTCAATAAGTTGAGAACCAACCTGTATATTTTAACATTTAACAGCATATTTTCGCCGGTCGTTATTGGTGTCATATTCCAATAAACGGCAAAACCCGACCAAAGTTCCATGATTTCGTAACTCCATGTATCGTAGGGAATAAACCGTCGGCAATTACGGATGATTGTATACCGGTTTCATTTATTTATCGCTTCTATTATCAAAATATAATTTTCAAATAAATGTACAAAAACGCAATTTTTAACGAATTCTAAATCTTTCCCTCACATATAACTAAAGTTAAGATGTAATTATAGCCATCTTGTGTAACGTCATGAAATCCATCCTTATAATGAGTAAGGTAGCTTCATAGAAAAGAGAGAAGAACTATGGTAAAAGCCGATTTACATTTGCATTCGAAATTCTCAGAACGCCCCAGTGAATGGTTCTTAAATAAACTGGGCGCCGCGGAATCCTATACAGAGCCGGAGACAATATACCAGATGGCGAAAGAGCGGGGTATGGATTATGTTACTATCACCGACCATAACCGTATCGGGGGTTCCCTCGAATTAAAGGCGAAGTATAACGATGTTTTTACCGGAGTAGAGGCTACTACCTATTTCCCCGGGGACGGCTGTAAAATCCATCTTTTGATTTACGGCCTGAATGGAGACCAGTTCGATGAGATCCAGCGTTTGCGGAACGACATTTACCAACTCCGTGAATATGTTCTGGAACAACGACTTGCGCACTCGGTTGCCCATGCCACCTATTCGGTTAACGGCAAGTTGAGCATGGAGCATCTGGAAAAGCTGGTGCTTATGTTCGATGTTTTTGAAGGTATCAACGGCGGACGGAACAAACCGAATAACCAGGGATGGATGTATTTCCTGAAATCCTTGAACAAGGAAAAGATAAATGAATTAAAAAAGCGCCATGGTATTAAACCCGCCCGGCGGGATCCATGGGTAAAAGGTTTTACCGGCGGCTCCGATGACCATGCCGGAATCTATATAGCTCAGACCTACACCCTGGCCGGCGCCGGTTCAATAAAAGAATTTTTAGCGCAGATAAGGGACCGCAAAACCTTTGCCGAGGGCCGTTCCAATGATTACAAGTCGTTGGCGTTCACAGTGTATAAAGTTGCCCATGATTTCTCGCGCGACCGGAGCAAACCCCTCATTAATGCATTCCCGCTTTCCAAACTTGGTGATTTAATATTTGAAGACAAGAAGCTTTCATTCGCCGATCGCATGATGTTAGCCGTTAGCAAGTCCAACGCCCAGGCCGGCTACCAGAAAAAGATTACTGAATTCGTGGACCAGCTCAGTAAACAGAAAATCGCCGCCTCCACCGAGTCCAACCTCGATTTGCTCTACGATAAAATCGCGGAAATAGTTGATGACATGAGCGCCAACCTGGTCGATTCGGTGGAAAGCAACCTTAGCAACAAAGACGTGTTCTCTGTAATGGGCAATTTATCAGGAGCGATCCCCGCCGTCTTCCTGCTGGCGCCGTTTTTCTCCAGTTTCAAGCATCTCAACAGCAACCGCCAACTCCTTAATCGGTTAACCGCCGATTTACAACCGCAGAACGAACGTAAAATTCTGTGGTTTACCGATACTTTCAATGATTTGAACGGCGTCTCGGTTACCCTTAAACATCTCGGGTGGGAATTCTACGCCAAGGGGGTCAACATCCAGTTTGTAACATCTTTGTTAGACAGCGAAAACAGCAGTGATCTTCCTCCAAATGTCATCAACCTGCCCCAGGCGGGAACATTCAGACTGCCTTATTATGAAAACTATATCATGAAAGTCCCTTCGTTGCTAAAGACATTGAAGATTCTGCATAATGTCAATCCGGATGAGATATTTATCAGCACCCCCGGTCCCATAGGAATAACAGGCATGGTCATGGCCAAACTTTTCTCCATTCCCACAACCGGCATCTACCACACCGACTTTACTCTCGAATTAAGCGAGATAGCCAAGGATGCCGAGTCAGTGGTCAACCTGGTCGAAAGCGGTACCCGCTGGTTCTATTCGCTTATGGACCATATCAAAGTTCCCACCAACGCCTATATTAATATACTCGGCGAAAGGGGTCTTGATAAATCCAGGATGAGCGTATTCCCCAGGCATATCGATATGGAACTGTTCAGCAAAAAGGACCCCGCCGAATGGGACGGCTATAAAGTTGACCTTCCCGATGGACTGAACCTGCTGTATGTCGGACGGGTCTCAAAAGATAAAAATCTCGAATTTCTAATAGAGGCTTATCGCGAGTTACGTTCCCGGAAGGATAATATTAATTTAATAGTAACCGGCGATGGGCCGTATCTCGAGGAAATGAAAAAAGAATTGAACGGCGACGGCCGCGTGGTTTTCACCGGCAGGGTTCCATCCGAACATCTGCCCCAGATTTACTCCCAGGGACACGCCCTCATCTTCCCGAGCGTTACCGATACTTTTGGGATGGTCGTTCTCGAAGCCCATTGTTGCGAGCTTCCCGCGTACGTATCCGACCAGGGCGGGCCGCAGGAGATTATCGTGGATAAGGAGACCGGCTACGTTCTTCCCGCTCTCCACAAGGAAAGCTGGGTGGACTCGATTCTTAAACTCGATAAAATGGTCAACGAAAATTCTGAAGAATACTTCCGCATGCGCCAGAACGCCCGCTCTCGGGCCGCGCAATGGGCCAGCTGGGAATCCCTTATAAAGGGTTTGGTTGACCACGAGCCGCAGATTAAGCCGGCTCACGCAGGGGATAATTAATTTCTGTCGTCAATGACGGCGCGTGGTTGAGTTACATTGAGAATAATTACACAGCAAACGTGTGAGGAGTGTCATGAATATATGCGTTGTAGGAACCGGATATGTTGGTCTTGTCGCGGGAACAGGTCTTGCCGATTTCGGCATGAATGTTACCTGCGTTGACAACGACCCCGAAAAAATCGAAATATTGAACAACGGCGGCGTACCAATTTATGAAATAGGCCTGGCTGAATTAATCCAGCGGAATGTACGCCAGAACAGGCTTCATTTCACCACCGACCTGGCTTCCGCCGTGGAAAAAAGCCTCGTTATCTATGTAGCCGTGGGAACGCCGTCGCGTCCCGATGGCAGCGTTAACCTCGAATATTTCGATAAAGTCGGCGTAGAAATCGGAAAGGCGATGAAGGATTACAAGGTTATCGCCATTAAAAGCACCGTGCCGGTCGGTTCGGCAAAAAGACTTCGCCAAATTGTCGAAGAAAACCAGTCCGAACCAGTGGAGTTCGATATAGTTTCCAATCCCGAATTCCTCCGTGAAGGCGCCGCCGTTCAGGATTTCACCCACCCCGACAGGGTTATCCTCGGCTCGGATTCCAAAAGGGCGCTGGCTATCATGAAAGATATCTACCGCCCGCTCTACTTGCTGGAAACGCCGATTATCACTACCAATAACGAAACTGCCGAGATGATAAAATACGCGTCGAATACCATGCTCGCCCTGCGTATCTCCTTCATCAACGAAATCGCTAACCTGTGCGATGAAGTGGGCGCCGATGTCTACGATGTAGCCCGCGCCGTGGGTATGGACAAACGTATCGGCCCCAAGTTTCTGCATCCCGGACCCGGTTTCGGCGGCTCATGCCTGCCCAAGGATGTGAAAGCTTTAAACGCCCTCGCCAATGAAAACAGCTATGAGTTCAAACTGACCCGGGCGGTTATCGATGCCAACGAACGGCAGAAAAACCTTATCGTGGAAAAGGCCGAGAAATTCTTCGGCACCCTCGCCGGCAAGAAGGTCGCCCTTTTGGGAATGGCATTCAAGCAGAACACCGATGATATCCGCGAAGCGCCCTCTCTTTCGGTAATACGCGATCTAAAACGCGCCGGAGCGGTTATCAATGTTTTCGATCCCATCGCTCTTGATTCAGCCAAACGGGAAGTCGATGGCGTTAATTTCTGCGAGGATGCTTTTTCCGCGTGCCGGGACGCGCATTTGGCGATTGTAATCACCGAGTGGAACGAATTCCGCAACCTGAACCTTAGCAAATTGAAAAATGTAATGGCCCAGGCGAATATCTTTGATACCCGCGATATTTACAATCCCGAACGCCTGCGCGAGATGGGTTTCTCGTACCTTACTATAGGGCGCGGTTCGTACCGGCATATTGCTCCTTCCTTCAATGATATAACCTTCGCCTTGCCCGAAAGGATAAAGCGCAGGATCAATTTCGAAGTAACCGACATTTCCAATCATGTCGGCGCGAATAATTAATTTATTGCTTATCGCTTAAAGCGCCCGGAAGATTTTTATAATTATTCCGACGAGAAGCCAACATCTTAATATGTCATTCCCGCGTAGCGGCTTGATGAAAAACGCGCTACGTATGGCATGTTTAGTTTGCCTCGTTTTATCGAGGTAAAATAAGCATGTTAAGTTAAAGAGCATGATCTTTGAATAAATAGCACATCCTTCCTGTCATCCCCGCGAAATAGCCAGAGTCTATCGTAGGCGGGAATCCATTTTCCCCCTTGACACCTCAACAAAGCCAGATCATTAAACTGATGTATCTCAAATAACAAGAATCCCTCACCACCCCATTTAAACAAAACCCCCATTTTTTATTGCATATCGCTTCCCTTCCCATTAATAATAATCCGTTGCAAAATTAATCATCAATTTCAGGTTACAGGATTATTTTATGAAATATACAGAACATGCCCATCAAAAATACTCGGCCGAATGGGACCGTATGCTGTCCCATTCATTTATCACCGAGCTGGCGGAAGGCAAACTCGCCGATGAAATCTTCGATTTCTGGGCCCTGCAGGATTATATCTTCGTCCGCGAAGCCATCCGTTTCTTCGGTATCCTCATGGCCAAACTTCCCCGCGAATACCAACAGCCGATTCAGCAGAGCACTGCCGGACTCGAACACGAGTTGAAAATTTTCGAGGAATACGGCGAAAAGCGCGGGCTCGATTTCGCGGGCGCCCAACCCACGCCCATTAACGATGCCTACGTTAACTTCCTTATCGCGACCGCGTACAACGAGGACCGGGACGCAAATTTCGTGGTGCTGTATACCGCGGAGAAGGCTTATCACGAAGCATGGAAAAAGGTACGCGCGGGATTAAAGCCGGGAACTCCTTACGAGGGATTTATCAACAACTGGGCCGGTGATGATTTTGCCAATTATGTTCAATGGCTGGATACCGAGCTGAACAAAATGGTTGAAGGCTACCCGGAAAGCAGGATCGCGTATCTCGATGATATTTTCCTGAAGACTGTCCGTTATGAGCATCTTTTCTGGGAGATGGCTTACGGCAGGCTGGAATGGTTATAGCGGATTATCCAGGGACGCCTTTCTTCTGAATTCCTGAACCGGATATCTGCTCGCGAAGGAAGATACCATCTTCCTTCATGGGCAAATAAACTATTTTACCCGGGCGGAAATATACATCGGGGACCGAGTTAACGTCGCCGAAATCGCGGAATCTTGCTTTCGATGAACACGAAAGCAGGTAGTACCATACCGCGCGGGCAAACTCACCGGCTTCTTCCTCCTCAAGTGAACAGGGAGCGGTTTTGACATTCATGGAATCGCGGTACTCCAGATCCGGCTGGCACCGTGTTAAATCGGCGGCGAATTTCCAGGCGCTGTGGGGATTGGTGATTTTAAAGCCCGGAATGTAGAATTTGAATATTTCATCGGAGCTGTCATCGATGAACACCGAAAGACTGCTTCCGATTATGGCCATTGCTGATTGATATGTCAACAACTCGGCGCCATGGGCAAATGTGGTTTCGAACTGCCAGAACGGGTAGTAACTTACATCGTCGAACCCTTCATGTTTAGCGAAAAGAAATTCCTTTTGGGCGAGTCCGTTTTGCTGGAGATGCCATCCCCGTCCGCAATTCCCACAATGAAATGTAATCGCGCTTCCCCCGGCGGGTAAATCAGCCCCGCACTCCGGGCAGTGATGGGGCACTATTTTCTGGGAGGCGATGCTGTCGAAACCATCGGTTTCGGCAATTCCCCGCCATTCGCCTTTGTTCAATGACAACTCTTTTTTGGCAAGCCCATCGATTACCAGATGGAACATGCCTTCCTTGTTGATAAAGGGAGAAACCCATATCGGCATGTAGACCAGCGTTAATACTTCTCCAATAAGCTCATTGTAAAAAGCCCGTTCCTGGTTCCGTATTCCCCCGGTGCGTTCGTAGGCCATCTCCCGGGCGGTATCCATCAGGATATCCGGTTGGATAATTTTAGCCACGCCCTCTAAATGCTCCGGCATAGTAGGGCAGAGTTCGAGGGTGCGGGAGCGGATTCCCATGAATATATTCCTGAAGGTCTCGATATTCGTCCCCGGAAAATTTAAATCGAATGGTTTGCTGATTACGTTGACCTTCGGTTCGGTTTCCAGTATTGTACCGTCCTCGAATTCATACCTGTCATTGTCTATCAACAGCGAATAATGCGCGCCCCGGAAACGCCAATAAGGGAGGTAGTACAATTTCGGGTCGTAAAATTGGGTTGGCAGGGGAACCCGCAGGCGTTTGCATGCCCCCTCGGTTACGAATTTTATGCTCCGTTCATCGAGTTCCGTGTTCAGGTAATACTTCAGCACCCTCTGCGGAGAAATCAACAGCAGTACTTTGGAGCAGTACGGGCATTTTACCGAGTGGTCCCCCTCGGGAAATGTTATCGGCGCACCGCACTGGGTGCAGTTTATCCGTATCTTTTCCGATGATGAATCGAACAATAAATCGCTCCCCGTTATTCGATTTTCTCACCGCAATTGGTACAGAATTTGGAGCCTGCCGGATTCTCATGCCCGCATTTGCCACATTTTGCTTTCTCTTTGCCCAGCTTATAACCGCAGGACATGCAGAACTTGGCTTCCGCGGGAAGGTCCTCTCCGCACTTAGGACAACGGTTGATTACCACCATCTGGTGACCGCACTTGTAGCAAAAACGCGAATGTTCGGGTGTATCCGCGCCGCATTTGGGGCAGGTTACCGTGGGAAGGTCCATGGTTTTTAGATCCGTTTGTTCCGGCGAAAGCGCCTTGGAGAGCATGCCGGGAATCAGCATCCCGACCCCCGCGCCCATTCCCATACCGGCTCCAGCCTGGGTAAATCCCCCGTCTCCCTTGTTCATGGCTTTTGCAAGGGAGAATTTCAGAAACTTATCCAGGTCGCCTACCGCTTTCATGCCCGACTTCTGGTCAATCATCTTCTGCACATCATCGGGCGGGGTCAGCGATGTTATATAGAAATCCTCAAGCTCGATTCCATATTTATAGAATTCATCCTTGATACTCACTTTCGCGTCCCGGGCCAACTCTTCATACTGGCTGGGGATATCCAGTATGGTATCCAGTTTCTCGCCGAAAAGGTCGTTCAACCTGGAAACCATAATATCCCTCAGGTAATCCTCGATCTGTTTGGTTGTGTATATCGCTTCCCTGCCCACGATGGTATTCAGGAAAAGCAACGGTTCGGTTATGCGCATAGAGTAAACGCCGTACCCGCGCAAGCGCACCAACCCGAGTTCGCTGTCCCGAAACGCCACCGGGTCTTTGGTGCCCCAGCGGAGATTGGTAAACAGCTTCATGTTGATAAAGTAGACTTCGCAGCGTATCGGCGATTTGAATCCCCATGGCAGGGAGAGGATTTTTGTTACGATGGGAAGGTTAAGCGTGGTCAAAGTGTGCCTGCCGGTGCCGAGTACGTCGCATGCCCGCCCGGACACGAAGAATACCGCGGTTTGAGAGTCGCGGACGATTAACTGCGCCCCCATTTTTATATCGGCGGAACCTTCCTCGGGGATGCGGTGTATCATCTCCGATTCGGTAGGATCCATCCATTCAATGATTTCCATAGCAATACCCATATTGCCTCCCGAAAAGTATGTATATTTTCCTACTATTATCGGTATAGTAAGGAATTACATTATAAGTGCCTTCGTTTTATTTAAATATTCCAATAATAATTCACTTGACATTATACATTTTGAGTATTAATTGGTAAAAAACGGTTCGGTCCCGTTAGGGCGAACAGGGAAGGCGGTGTGAATCCGTCACAGCCCCGCTACTGTAAGTGGGTTAAAAGCCTTCATTACCACTGGAGTTTCTCCGGGAAGGGAAGGTGCAATATAACCCCACAAGTCAGGAGACCTGCCGAACCTTAAGAGATTAACCTTCTGCCTTCGAGGGAAGGAGGGAAGTTTTGTTGTCCTGTACCAAACGTCCCTTCCCGGACGTTTTTTTTGTCCTCAAAATTAACATCATAATCATTTGCTTATCGATAGCGCCATTTTCATCCCCCGCATCCGCTCTTGATTCCCATAATCTACATGGCAGAGTGCTCGATATTCAAACCGGTTCCCCGGTTAAAGAAGCCCAAGCGCGTATTGAAAGAACAGGTCATATAATCGTTACCGGCCGTAATGGGAATTTCACATTCAGCGAACTTCCTTCCGGCGAATACAAGATTGAAATAAGCGCCGAAGGCTACCATACGCTTCGCCGGATTATCGCTATCAACGACGGTCCCGACATCGATATGGTTTTCCAGTTAACTCCCATAGTGGTTCAAATCCCCGGCACTGAAAGTGTATCCAGCCGGGACAGATACGACCCCCGCGGGATATCCCGCCTCGGATTGAGGGAAATAGGTTCCGATGAAGAATTTACTCACGATAATATTGGCGAAATCGCGGAGCAACTGCCGGGAGTTTTCGTGCGTGAAAACGGACCCGGAGGCAAAAAAACCATTTCCATCAACGGCTGTGATCCGTCCCGTGTTGATGTGATCTACGATGGCATCCTTCTCAACAACGGAAACGGCCAACCGGTGGATATAAGCGTGATACCCATAACAGCTGTCGGCAGCATAGAAGTGTTTTCCAATAAAGGCGGCGTGGGCGGCCTGGTAGTGATAAAATCGAAAAGCTTCAATGATTTGGAAGCCCGCAAAGTCTATATCGATGAAACCGTCGCCGATTTCAAAACCAGCCGCACCCGAACCGGCGGAGAATTCCGTTATATGCGAACAGGAATCAGAGTAAATTACGAGCGGGAAACCTCCCGCGGCGATTTCACCTATACCGACCCGCTTGGCGATGAGCAGACAAGAATTAACAATCATACAAGTAAACATAACCTCCATGGCAAATTATCCCTTCCGGTTAAAGGCGAGTTGGATGTTATCTTCAATTATAACGAATCTGCCAAAGGCAGTGCGGGACCGATTTATCAGCTTGACAGCACAGCTATCATCAAAAACGAAAGGTATCTCGCCAATATCAACTATTCGCTTGATATATCAAAAAACTCCGGCTTTTCCCTTCGCGCCGGGGGAATAAATAACCGCGACGGTTTTACGTCCAATTCCGGTTTCGTGAAATACGACGTTACCACCGATGAATCCCGCTACTTCCTCGCCGCCGGGTTCAATAATGAAAGTTTAATCGAGTGGGGAATGAAGGCTCAATACGCCTATGAAGACTTTAAAACCGATGACTACCTCGGTACGGCAAATAACATCGACCTGAAAGTACGCCGCAAACTCGATTTAAGCGCGGACGCGGCTTATAGCCTTAATCTTGATTTGAGCGGCTTTCCCGTTCTTCTGAATTCCTATGCCGAAATCAAAAACAAACACGCCACGGGCTATAAGTCCTATACCGGTTATAACTGGGGTTTAGAAAGCGTTTTCGCGAGTTATATAACCCTTTCTTCTGGTATCTTTGGAGGCGCCAATTACAAACTTCCCGATTATTACTCCCTGTTCTTCAAGGAGGATATCTGGGCGATTGGCAATCCTTATCTTAAGCCGGAAAAAAGTAAATCGATTGGTTATAAGCTCAATGTTTCCAGGAGAATTGAAGATGTGCCTGTCGCCGCCGGTTATACATTTACGGTCAATTCCATCGATGATATAATCGTCTGGAAAAGGCGGTTCGATGGCAAATATACGCCGGATAATATCAGCAGGGCTGAATTAAGAACCGGTAGTTTTAACTTTTCGGTTGGTTCGATGGCGGAAGTATTACATATCCAGTTCCAGCATAACCGCTACCGGCCGGTCAATAAAAACGATTTTCGACTGCATCATGACAAGATACTTGTTTACCGGCCTCTTTACACCGCGTATCTGAATATCGACTTCGGCAGTAAGTGGACCCGGTTCGGGATAAGACATGAAATGGTCGGTAAACGGTTTACTACCATGGAAAACACCAAGTGGCAAAATCCATATCAGGTACTGTCATTATCCTTCAGCCAAAGAGCGAAATTTTTCAACTTAAGATGGAAATTCAGATTCGAGATAGAAAATATCGGAGATGAAAGCTACGAAATTGTCGACCGCTATCCATCTCCGGGCAGGAATTACAAAGCGGGAATTAACTTAACATTTTAGGAGTACAATTTGAGATATTTGGTATTATTTGCATTAACCTTTATACTGTTTTTATCCCCAACGGTTTACGCCCAAAATTGGCTATATGTTGTTAACAGCCTGGCCGAAACTATCAGCCGGGTAAACCTCGATAATGGCAATGTCCAAAACCATATCGCTACCGTAGGTTCTGCCCCAAATGATATCAAAATTCACGATTACAGGGCCTACATCCTTAACTCTATCTCCGATAATATTCATATTTTCAATATCGAAAGCCAGACCGTAGAGGGCACTATTGAATTCCATCGCTCCGGCAATCCCTGGGAAATGCTGTTCGCTGATAACGGTTATGCCTATGTTACAAATTTTGTTAACGGTCAGTTATATGAAGTTGATGTGAACTCCGGTAACATCGTCCGCGATTTCCAGGTAGGCGCTACCCTTGAAGGGATTTACATCGCCGCCGGCAAATTATTCGTTACCGATGTGAATTATAATCCCGGCAACTACACCTATGGCGATGGCATCCTGTATTATTCCGACCTGAACGATTTAAGCGATTGGGGGCAACTGGCTATAGGAACTAATCCTCAAAAGATTATAATGGGGCCCGATGGCAATCTACATATAGTTTGCACCGGTAATTATGTTGATATAATGGGTTCTATTTATGTCGTTAACCCGGAGACCGTCCAGGAAGTTACCCATTTCAATATCGGCGGCAGTCCGGGGCCGGGGATGGCTGTATCAGGAGAGCTGGTCTTCATCGGAGCCGGGGGATGGGTCGATAATGGGATAGTATTCTGCTACAACGGTAATACTTATGAAATCCTGAATGATTCCAATAACCCTATTACGGTTGGTACCGGCGCCATGGGGATAACTTCTGATAATAATGGTAACGCCTATAGCTGTAATTTCAATGCCGCTACAATCAGTAAAATATCCCAATCCCGACAGGTCATTGATACTTACAATGTTGGCGACGGACCAAACTGCGCCGCCTTCTATAATCCCCAAACGGGTATCGATGATGACATTCCCTTGCCGAAATCAACCGAACTCGCGATTACGGCATACCCCAATCCATTCAATTCATCGACCACCGTCGGATTTGAGGGAGTTACCATGGGTACTGATTTAACCGTAAAGGTATATGATTTGCAGGGAACGTTGGTTGATAAAATCGACATGAAAATCAATCCTGACTATGATAAAATCAATTGGAATGCTAATGATTTATCCTCTGGAATTTATTTCCTGAGAGCAGGGAATTATGGTAATTATGTGACCAAAAAAATCACCCTGATAAAATAAAGTTAACCGGAATATTAATAGCCATTTCCCGATTCCGATAGATGTAATAACACAACCGAGGGGAATCGGGAATGGACTATTTAACAAAAAGAATCACAATTGATTTCGCGAGGACATACCTTCCGGAGATGGTGAAAAAGGCTTATGCCAATGCTCCGATAATAGCCGAAATCGTTCAAAATTACCATAATTGCGATTTTTACGCGGCTTTCAATGAAGGCTCGTTATCCGGTTTAATGTCTTATGACCTGCGTTCACAATTTAAGTCGGTCAATTTTTTCTGCACTGATCCGTATTGTATACCGCACCTGTTACGCAAGTTATTAAACGAGGAACCGGATATAAAATCGGAACCAGTATATTCCTTATTGGATTCGCGCTCCAAAGATATACTGGAGGATGGAGGGCATTTGATCGAGTTTATGCCCCAGTATAGAATGCGCTATAATCCCGCGCGTATAAAGCTCCACAAAATTCCCGATGATATATTGATTAAGAGACTTAATGATGAAGATATACCCGAAATTTCCCGGATATACAGCACCGTGCCGGCTATGGCCTGGGACAGCAGACTGCTCCTCTGCGGACCTTACTACGGTGCCTTTGACCGTTCAGTTTTAGTAGCTATAGCAGGGGTCCAGTTTAATACCGGCTATGTAGCCGAAGTGGGTAATATAGTCTCGCTTCCAATGTACCGGAGGAAAGGACTGGCACGGGCATGCACCCAGGCGGTTTTAAGCGAAGTCGCCAGGGAAAACAAGACGGTATTTCTCTGCGTGGATACCGTTAATATACCGGCAATCAATCTCTACCTCGATATGGGTTTTGATGTAACGGACACCTCGTATATGTGCAAATTCACCGCCGTACCTATAAGTTTCCAAAGCGCTTACGGTTTAAATGATTCTGAGTATTGACCAGCCTTCATCATCGGTTACCACAAGTTGAGTATATAAATCCCCGTTTATGCCGATAGAATTATCAAACAGGAAAATTAGTGAGGAACTATTTGCGCGGCATCGATATTTAGGGTATTATTTGCTAAAATATAGGAACTAACGATAATTACAGCTTACATGAAATGTCAGCCGAGGAATACAAAAATCCGGATACAGTTTCTATGGCATCAGAAATAGATGGCATTTTAAATACATCCGAATCAAAAATAAAAAATATCTTTACCGCCGATGTGGAGGATTATTTTCATGTCAGCGCGTTTTCCGATGTAATCAAGTATTCCGACTGGGGCAAATACAAAAGCCGGATTATACCCAACATTCTTTCGCTTCTCGGTTTATTGGAAAAATATAAAATAAGGGGGACTTTTTTCATCCTCGGTTGGGTGGCTGAAAAATTTCCCGAGATTGTAACGTTAATCCACCAGGCAGGGCACGAAATAGCCTGTCATAGCTACCTGCACCGGCTGGTTTACAAACTCACCCCCCGGCAATTCTACGATGACACTAAAAAAGCCAAGGATATTATCGAGGAAATCATTAACCGCCCAATTCATGGGTACCGCGCTCCCAGTTTTTCGATCGTGAAGAAATGCCAGTGGGCATGGGACATGCTCGACCAGCTTGGATTTACTTATTCCTCAAGCGTTTACCCGATTAAGCATGACCGCTATGGTTTTTTGGGGATACCGCGTACGGCATTTCAGGTCAGGGTCAAGTCCGGCAGTTACATGAAGGAAATTCCCATGACCACTATTTCCATGCTCGGCAAAAACATACCGGTCGGCGGAGGGGGTTACCTGAGGCTTTTCCCATTGTGGTTTACGCGCATGGCTATCAGGAGGCTAAACCATGAGGGAATTCCGGCGATTGTTTATATGCACCCATGGGAGATGGACCCGCATCAGCCTAAAATGCCCGGAAAACTGCTAAGCAGATTCCGGCATTACACGAATTTAAGCACAACCGAATATAAATTGGGATCGCTCTTCGGCGAAATGGAATTTACCGCGATGAACGATTATATAGAATCCATGCCGGAGGAAAACTTCAAAGTCCATAAAACCGGTGAACGAAGCTAATAAACTGACATCTTCAACGAATATCTCCAGGTTGGACTACCTGCCGCCGGCATTGTTCTTCGGGCTTCTACTGCTTGTCTATCTGCCCGTGTTAATACCGATGGTTAAGGATTGGTACCATGATTCCAACTATTCCCACGGTTTCTTGATTATCCCTGTCTCTCTGTATCTAATATGGAACAAAAGAGCCGAACTGCTTAAAACACAATCGTCCCCATCCCCGTTATGGGGCTGGCTTTTTATACTCGGGGGTTTTGCCATACTCATAGTGGGCACCGCCGGCGCCGAACTTTTTTCGGTGCGTTTCTCCTTCGTGGTGGTTGTCTGGGGCGCCGTACTGCTGTTCTGGGGGTTTAATATCGCGAAGAAAATATGGTTTCCTATAGCATTTATGCTGTTTATGATACCAATTCCATATACGATTTATTATTCGCTAACATTACCCATGCAATTGTTCGCCACCAAGGTTACTATGTTTATCGTCAAGGCAATCGGTGTTCCGGCTACGGCGAACGGCAATATTATCAACCTTCCCGGATACCGCCTTGAAGTTGCCGAAGCATGCAGTGGTCTGCGCTCGCTGGTCTCATTGATGGCACTGGGCGCGTTGTACGGCTATATCACCTTGAAGAAAAACTATAACCGTTGGATACTGTTTATCCTGACTGTACCTATCGCAATCGCCGCCAATGTCTTCCGCGTAACCGTTACCGTAATCGGCGCTTATGGAATCAGCAGGGAAATCGCCGAGGATTTCCTGCATGAGTTGTCGGGGATGATGGTGTTCGTCGTCTCAACAATTTGTATCGTTATCATAGGAGCATTACTATCATGGATTTCCGAAAGAAAAGCTACTGGGTCCTGATTGCCGCTACCATCGCTGTCGGGATTTTTACATTACTATTGCGCTACCAGACGGTAACCGCCGATAAAATGGCCGATTTCTCGGACATGCCGTTGCAGATAGGGCAGTGGGAGGGTATCGAGAAATACTTCGACGAGAGCGTATACGCCATCCTGAATACCGATGTTTCGACCTATCGGATATATACCGGGCCGGCGGGAGAGAATATCGCCATTTTCATAGCATATTTCAAGGACCAGAAATACGGCTCCCAGATACATTCGCCAAAAAACTGTCTGCCTGGTGGTGGATGGGAGATACGCGACGCTGAAAATTTCCGGTACACTGCCGAAGATGGCGAGGTAATCGATGCCAACCTGTTCTGGATCACCAAGGCCGGGACCAATCCCCAGTTGATGATTTACTGGTTCGTAACCCGGGGCGGAGTAATAGCCGATGAATATGGTTTAAAGCTCGATTTAGTTTCAAATTCTATACAAAGAAAACCTTCCGACGCTTCCTTTATCAGGATAACCACAAGACTGATAGGAAACCAAAGCCGCGAAGAAGCTGTTGAAATGGTTTCAGAATTTTTGGATTTGCTATACCCGCATATTAAAAAATCTCTTCCTTTCTACGAATAAATCTTGACTACAGCCTGTTAAAACATTATTAAAACTTTTAACAATTGCGCTATATGTGGCATTTTTATAGGAAGCAGTTAATAATCATTTTATTTTAAACCGTTTAACACATGAGGAATTAGATGAAGAGAAGTGTAATTATTTTAGCCGTTTCGGCGATGATTTTCATGTTGCCGGTGTTCGCATCCGCGCAGACTGACATCGGTTTGAAAGCTTTCGGAGTCAAGTTCGGTTACTATGACCCCGAAGAATGGGATGGGACAATTGGGTTTGGCGCGGTTGCCGACCTGGGAACTTTTATCCCCCAACTGGGCTGGGAAGCCGAAATCGATTACTGGTCAAAATCCCAAGATGAACAAGGAGCAGAGGCTAAGTTAAGGGATATTGCATTTGCTACTACAGCGAAATATGGTTTTCCAACTCAAACCGAGAAATTTACGCCGTTTATTGGCGGTGGTGTCGGCTTGCATTTAATGAAAGTCGAGGTTGAATATCTCGGTCAAACTCAGGATGATTCCGAGACCAAGTTTGACTTCCATTTCTGCGGCGGCACCGATGTGGTCTTAACTCCCCAAATCGATGGGTTCGCCGAAATCCGATACTCCATCATTTCGGATATCAGCCAATTATGGATTACAATAGGCGCTAAATATAAATTGGGCGTTTATTAGAAACTACTTGCGAACACTTGCCCCGGTATATGCCGGGGCTTTTTTTTAAGATATCTTCCGAATCGTAAATTTAATTTACTTTATTATGGCTACCGGGGATTAACGGAACAATGAGAAAAGTATATCAGTTTTCTATTATGATAGTGGGTGTCATTATCATAATAGAACGGAAAATGATTTTATTGAGAAAGGATTCCTTATGAAGAAGATTACAGCATTGATTTTCACGCTGGCTTTTATAGCGTTACTGCCCGGAGTTTCCTCTGCCCAGAGCGCGTTGCCTTATCCCGATCAGGTATGGGTTGATGGTATGGTTTATAACGCCGACCTTTCCATAACCGGCCGGTCCGAGAATACCAACAGCAATGGCTTATATGTAGTTACCAACATGTTGGGTCAAAGGCCGATTGGTGAGGCTAAACCCGGGGATAAGGATTATGCCGATGGCAACTGGCAGATTATTTATCTGGAATTTACCCAGCAGGGGCTTATATTTCATGACTTCAATGGTGATGGAATCGCCGATTACGAAATGCAGAGCTGGGAAGAGGTTTATCAGCACATGTTGTTTGGTCATGTGGAGATATCCCATAATGGACGTATGATTACCAGACCGCTAAAATCGGATTTTTAATATCCGCTTTCGATTGAAGCTAATCCGCGGCATTTAATTTTTGAAGCTTATCGGCAAATACCCGGTAAGCTTCATCCCCATAAAGCACAAAGCGTACTTCTTTCGGTCTGCCGTTTTCGGTTAAATAGTCTATCGCTTCCCCTAACATAATATCAGCGCATTCATCGACAGGAAATCCGCCGACGCCGGTGCCGAATGCGGGAATCGCTACCGATTTAACCCCGATTTCATACGCCCGCATAAGGGAGTGAATAGTTGCCGAACGGATTTTCTCGGCATCGGTTACCAAATCAGGTCCCATCGCGGCCCCATGGATTACATAGTTAGCCTTTAAATTTCCGCCCGAAGTAACCACTGCTTCGCCTATTTCAATAGGACCCAGCCGGATAGCTTCTTCCTCGATCTTCTGACCTCCATGGCTCTTGATCGCCCCGGCTACTCCCGAGCCCATGTAAAGATGGCTGTTGGCGGCATTGACCACCGCTTCGCAATCCGCCAGGGAAACATCGCCCTCGGTTACTACGAGATCACATCCGTTGACTTCGATTTTTTTCAAAATCACCTCTTTTCTTTTCCCCAAGATAATGCTTATACTTTTTGAGTTCAAATGAATTAAGCCCTTTGATTTATTTTCATTGACTGAAGGACGGCATTGCTATATCATTTTCACACAACATGAAAAATTTAAAAATACTAAACAACTTTCCCATTCGGGCTTTATATATTTTCGCCGTACAAAAATCATTAACCACAATCCAGGTTGATTAGCGATGAACAATTTCCCTTTTACACCCGAAGATTTCTATCTGAGCCTTCCGGCCAAAATAGCCTTTGCAGTAATTTTTCTCGCAGGTTTGTTTTTCTTTATTAAGCGTGTAATGTATCTCATGGAGATGGTTAAAGCCGGGCAGGATGACAACCGTTTCGATCAGGCGGGGGCAAGAATTGGCAATGTTATTAAATTCGTATTTGGACAACGAAGGCTGTTAAACCTGGCTTATATAGGTTCCGCGCACTTCGTGATTTTCTGGGGCTTTGTTATAATCAGTTTTGGGACCCTATCGTTTTTGGGAAAAGGATTTATCTCCGGCTTTAAACTGCCTATCCTGGAAACCATGCTCGAAGCGCCGTTCCTGTTTCTCGTAGATATTTTTTCCCTTTTGGCGGTTATTGGTTTAATCATGGCCGCCCTGAGGAGAATTTTCGTCAAACCCGAGAAACTCTCCGTCCATGGAGAAGGTTATCTTTTGCTGTTGCTCATCTTTGTACTTATCGCGTCCGACCTTTTTGCTGATGGCCTGTTTATTTCCATGACCGGCGCGCAAGAGGCGCAATGGATGCCCATCGGTTCGGCAATCGCCTCCATAATCGGTTACGGGGTGCAGGCTAAAACCCTTTATTGGGTTTTGTTTTGGCTTCATCTAATAACATTCTGGTTTTTGGCGGTTTTCGTGCTCCATTCCAAGCACCTTCACATCTTCGTTGCTCCTTTCAACGTATTCTTTTCATCCCTCAAGCCCAACGGACAGCTCAGCAAAATGGACCTCGAGGATGAGGAAGGAACTTTCGGAGCCGGCAAAATTGAGGATTATACCTGGAAACAGCTTTTCGACACCTATGCCTGTACAGAGTGCGGACGGTGCACCCGCGCCTGCCCGGCGTATAATTCGCAAAAGCCGTTGTCTCCCAGGGATGTTATTATAGATTTACGGGACCACTTCCTCTCCTTTAAACCATCCGAGCTGGCAAGTTCCAACGGCGATGGCGCTGAGGAAGAAACCGACAGGCCGCTGGTGGACAAAGTAATCTCTCCGGATGTTATCTGGTCTTGTACCACATGTTTCGCCTGCCAGAATGAATGCCCGGTGTTTATTGAGCATGTGCCTGCAATTATGGATATGCGGCGCAACCAGGTACTGATGGAAGGCGCCGCGCCCCCGGAAGTGGCTCCGTCGCTCCGCAATATCGAACAACGCCAGAATCCCTTCGGAAATCCCCAAAACGAACGCGCCGAATGGGCCGAAGGACTCGATATCAAACTTCTGGCCGAGGATTCCGATGTCGAATATCTTCTCTGGGTAGGATGTTTCGGCTCATTCGATGAACGCAATAAGAGAGTTATGCGAAGTCTGGCGGAACTTCTTAAGAAGGCAGGCGTTAACTTCGGTATACTGGGAGAGGAAGAAAATTGTTGCGGAGAACCCCCGAGGAGGATCGGTGATGAAGACAATTTCCAGATGCTGGCTATGACCAATATTGAAACCATGAATGAATATGGAGTTAAGAAAATTATTACGGCGTGCCCCCATGGATACAATACCATCAAGAATGAATATCCCCAGTTCGGCGGCAACTACGAAGTTTATCATCACGCGGATTTTCTGGATATGCTTATAAAATCAGGGAAGTTGAAAGCATCGAAGAAAACCGAAGCCCTCGCCGCGTATCACGATTCTTGTTATCTCGGGCGTTATAATGATATCTACGAAAGCCCCCGCGATGTCCTCAAATCCATTCCCGGCGTAAAACTTACCGAGATGGAGAAAAATCATCGCAGGAGTTTCTGCTGCGGAGCAGGCGGCGGACGTATCTGGATGGATGAACATACCGATCTGAAGGTCAACCAGCTTCGCGCCGAACAGGCTGACAGGGCGGGATGCGATAACCTGCTTACGGCTTGTCCCTTCTGCCTTTCCATGCTCGAGGATGGAATGAAAGGGAAAAACCTGGATGAGAAAATAAAAGTTAGAGATATTTCGGAAATACTCAACGAATCAATTGAATAATAGGAGAATATAATGAGAAAATTAACATTTTATTCAGTATTACTATTGGCCGCTGTTGCTTTCACTGCCGCCAATGCCCTTGGAGGATATATTCTAAAGAATGTTTCCGAGGAAAACAGCAGTGTAATGGGCGCCGCTAACAAGGGAAAGACTAATACCACCATATACTATGAAGACGGCATGTTGAAAACGGTGGAAGAGGGAAGCAGGGAAGTTACCATTATCGATTTGAACAAGAATATATTATACAATATCAATCATGGCAAAAAGACCTATTCCCAGATTGACTTAGCTGAACTCCAGGCCAAAGCGGGAGCAATGAAAAAGCATGCGGAGAAGCAGATGGAGGATGCCATGGCCCGGATGGAAAATATGCCCCCCGAACAACAGGAGATGATGAAGCAGATGATGGGGACTATGAATGCCAAATTTAAGGTTCAGAAAACCAGCGAGACCAAGGATATCCTTGGATATAAATGCACCAAGTACGTAATGACCCGCGGCAATATGCTGAAAATAGATATGTGGGTTACCGATGATCTCGACGTCGGCGATAGTTACCAGAAGTTCATGCAATTCATGATGGCTCATGAGAGTGATGAAGGCATGTTCGACGAATTGAAGAAAATTGACGGCGTTGCTCTTGAAACCGAAAGCTATATAAACATGGGACCTTCTAATGTCAGGAACCGGGATTATACCAAGGAAATAAAAGAGACCAATATAGATGATTCCGAGTTTAAAGTTCCTGAAGGTTACAAAAAAGAAGAATTCAGCCTTGAGAACGCTGGTTAAAACTGGTATCCCCAGGTCAAACTGAACTTATCGATAGTTTCATTATAGTATCCGTAGCTTATATCCAACGGACCCAGCGGAGTCGCGGCGGCGGCTCCGATTGTTATTGAATGCCGGAAATTCGAAAGGACGACATCGCTTCTCTCTGAATAAGTCCTTCCGGCATCATAGCGCGAATAAAGGTATATGCCCTTGCCCAGAGCTTTCCTCAGTTTTAAAAAATAAGCGAAGAAATTATCGCCGACGATCTCGTGATAATTAAATCCTCCGAATCCGTAGGGTTCACCAAGCCGGAACTTTTCAGGCAAAGGGAGACCATTTGTCGATATCCCTATAGCCCCCCGGGGATGGAAGTTGAAACCAAACGGCAGGGGATAATATGACTCCAGCGACATGTAGAACTTGCTGTAAACATCATTGCCGCCCAATATATCATTTGCCCACTCGAAGTACGTATGATGATACTTGCCCCGTTCCGGAAATGACTGTTTATCCTTAGTGTCTACAACCGAACGAAGGGTAATACTCCTTATCCTGATAAAATCTTCCTTCCGGTTCTCGAATTTTTGGGTAATATCCGCAACCCGCAGTTCGAGAGACGCCGTTCCCAACCTTGATATCTGCTGGCCGAACTTGAAACCGGCGCTGATTTCGCTCTGGGTGTATAATTTGCGGGCGCGATGGTCGATAAAAATATCAATCTCACGCCTGCCGAATTGCGCGTAAACCGAGTAGGTCAGGTGAGTCTTGAAAAGACGGTCGGCGCGGAATTCGGGACGGATACTTCTCTCCCTGTCGCCGATTTTGCCCCGCATGAACAGCTCGCTTCCGCTTCCGAACACATTGTAATCACCCAGTTCGACCATACCCTGCAGATTGTATTCATCGTCGTACCGCAATCCTATCCTGGCCGCCCATGAGTGCTTTTCTTTCAACTTCAGCCTCAATGTATAATTGCCTTTGCGTTCCCGCGGAATAATATTAGTGGCAACTTTCTCGAAGAGCCCGGTATTATACAGGCGGTCGACGCCTTTCTGGATTTCGAGGGAGTTATATGGTTGTCCGGTCAGATCCGGGAAATCACGCATTACTATCCAGCGTCGGGTATGTTCATTGCCGGTAATCTCAAAATTGCTAACCGTTCCTTCGCTTATCTCAACTTTCAGTTTATTGCCTTCAAGAAAAACCTGTTCGATTTTAATCAATGGATAATGGGAGTTGCGGTACAGATTTTCTATACTTTCCAGGCCTGCTCTCAGGATGTTAGTATTAAGCCTTTCGCCGGGTTCGATACCTATATACTTCCGCAGGGCTTCGTCAGAAAAAATCGTATTACCATCGAACTCGATATATGAAACGACCGGGTATGGTTCCCGTTCTAAGCGTAAGGTATAGTGATCCGAGTGGCTTTCTATGTTAGTTTTTACATCATGGTATAAGCCTGTCGATAACAAATAGTCCCGGACTTCTTCAATTTCCGAAGCGTGGACATCCCGGTAAAGAAATGAACTCAGTTTGTTCACTGCTGATGGGAAAGGTTCATCGGTAATATCGCCAGCGATTTCGTTGATAAAATAAGTGGTATCGTTCCCGGCGGGCTCTTTTTCGAGTAATCGGTAAATATCCGGCAGGGCTTTTCTCGCGGCCTTCTCTCCTTCATCAATTAAAGATTTTATATCGTTAAATTCCATGTTGGCATAATGGCTTAAACGGGGTTCTATCACCAGGTCTGCCGAATTCAACTGTTCTTCGGTCTTTTCCATGACCATCACCGATGTAGCCTGGTTGGCTATATCGAGTGCATTTTTCAGTCTCTCTCTCGGGTAAAGAGGGGTTACGGTATTGATAGCCACCACTTTATCGGCTCCCATTTGCCTTGCTACTTCCGTTGGCACCGGACAGATGATACCCCCGTCCACGAGCAGGCTTTCGCCATATTCTACCGGTGTGAACGCCAGCGGCACGGAGATGGAAGCGCGCATTGCCTCGGCAAGGTCGCCGCTGGAAAGTATTACCGGCGTTCCGGTTATCAGGTCGGTGGCTACAGCGCGGAAGGGTATCTTTAAATCATCGAAATCGGCGCCGGCGGTGTAACTTGAACCCACGGTGAATTCATATAGATAATTGGAAACTTTCTGGCCGCCGGTAAGCGCCTGGGGGATGTAAGGTTTTAAACCGTCGAAACGTACTTGGAGCAGATGACGCTCCCTCTGCTGGCGCTGGGTAAGAAACAAGCTTAAACGATTGGGGCTGTCGGAAAACATCTCCGTCCAATCCCGGCTCAGTACTATACTTTCGAGGTCCCTTGCTGAATATCCGCTGGCGTATAAACCACCCACAACGGCGCCAATACTCGTGCCGGCGATATGCGAAATCGGTATATTATATTCCTCCAGCACCTTTATCACCCCTATCTGGGCGAATCCCTGCGCTCCGCCTCCCGAGAGCGCTAATCCGATTCCTCCCGGTTTAGAATGGATTATATGGGTCAAATCAATCCGGGATTCGGCGCTATGTACACCGCCTGATGGGTATGTAACACCCATCAGGAGAGTTATCAGGAATACTGCCGCTAAATAATTTCTAAGATAGAGTTTTATATCTTGAATCTGCATAAAACCATCGTATAGATTATATTACATAAAAGAAAAAAATCAATGTAAACTTGCGCTAAGATTATGATAACCAACGCCCGTCTAAAATTCCTATCGTCATTGAAACAGAAAAAATACCGCTGGAAAGAGCGGAAATTCTTAATCGAGGGAGAAAATCTCCTTAAAGCCGCCATCGTAAACAACATAGCAATTGATGAAATTTACGTAGCCTCCGATTATGAAGGCGAAATCCTTCCTTTGCTGGACAATGAAAAGAAACTAATTAAACTTCCTCCCTCCAAAATGGCGCGGTTTTCAACGGTTAAAACCCCGCCGGGGATAATGGCATTACTTCCCTTTTTCAGGTATAATGTCGATGAATTCCATAATGCCTTAAGGATATTATATCTCGAAAACCTTTCCGACCCGGGAAATACCGGCACCCTGATTCGCGATGCCCGCGCTTTCGGCTTTGATTGCGTTTTCATCTCTCCCGATGGCTGTGAAATCTACAACTCCAAGCTCCTCCGTTCAACCGCCGGTTATATATTCAGTATTCCTGTAGTCGAAGATGTAAAGCTGGCAATACTCCAAAATTATAAAAATCGGGGCTTTGAATTAATTTCAGCCAATCCCCACGCCGAAATAACTATAGAAGAGGCGAAATGCCCTCAAAAGGCAGTTATAATGCTCGGAAACGAGCCGCGTGGTTTAAGCGAGGAAGCCGAAGGCATGGCCGATATTAAGCTTAAAATCGGCATAAAAGAGGATGTTGAATCGCTGAATGTGGCATCTGCCGGAGCTATTATAATGCACTGGGCTAAGCTGTAGCCTTTTCCGTTGTAAGGGTTGTTAAATGTAAATATGGGCGGCTTAAATATAAAGGCGGAGATTTTATTATGGCACAATCTGTTGCGGAAAAACCGGCAATACAGGAATCGAAATCGACCAATGTTATCAGCACCCTGATTAAGGCTCTTCTCTCCAACAAAGAGCTTACTGAAAAGGAGCTGGAATCTATTCTCCAGGCGACATGTAAGAAGGCTCTCCAGGCGGTCAGCGGAGTGGCTATAACCATTTACCTCGTTGATAAAAATGTCGCCATCGACCAGTGTATTCGCTTCAAATACATCTACTACACTCCCCAGATGGAAGAGGTTAGCGATGAATACAAGGAGATGGCCGAGAAGACCAAGAACAAGCTAAAAGCATTGCCCTTGCGCCTCGGGCAGGGAATAGTAGGCAAGGTCATTCAGGAAGGCAAAGCGGTACTCACCGAGGATGTCCGCAATGACCCCAACTTTAATCCAGAGGTCGACAAGATAACCGGGTTTAAGACCTATACCATGATTACCGCTCCTTTCGTCTGGGATGGCGTTGTCGGCGCTATGCAGGTTGTCAACAAAATGCCCGGCACCAAGAATAACCGTTTCACCGAGGAAGACCTCGGTCTCCTGCAGGAAGTCGCCGATTACTCAGCCCGTGTCTTAAAACGCGCCGTCAATCCCAACGAACCTCTTACGGATATCGACGCCGCCCAATACCTGGCCCGTCTGGCCAATACCAGATATGTTAATTTGGATTCCATTGATGATGTCGATGCCGAACTCGCCGCCGAACTCGGGGAGAAACTGCTTAAAAAGTTGAATGTTTTTCCGCTGGGTAAAGCCGAAGACGGCGGGATTATCCTGGTGGTTTCCAATCCGCTCGATTTCGCGTTGCTTGATAAGTTCCGCTTCGCTTCCAAGGTGAAAATCTCCCGCCTGCTGGTCTCAACCGAGGAGAAAATAAAAAACCGGCTGAAGTCCGCGTTCCGCATGGATTCCGAAATTTCAGATACCATCGCCGAGGTGGGCAAGGAATACAACGAGATTACCGATTCCCTCGAGATTCCCGAAGAAGAGGTCAATGAATCATCAGCCCCTATTGTCCAGCTGGCAACGAGGATTATCGAGGACGCTTATGTGAAAGGAGCTTCGGATATACATGTTGAGCCGTTCCAGAATGAAGTTAAAATACGCTACCGCATCGACGGCGTGCTCCATGAAATGGTCTCCCTGCCGTACCGTACCATCCACGCGCTGGTTTCCCGTTTGAAGATTATGTCCGATCTCGATATCTCCGAGCGGCGCCTGCCCCAGGACGGCCGTATCAAGTTCAGGCAGTTCACCAAGAAGGATATCGATATCGACCTGCGCGTGGCAACCGGTCCGATGGCGTTCGGTGAGAAAATAGTTATGCGTATCCTCGATAAAACCTCCGCGGCGGTTCCACTGGAGAAGATGGGCTATTCGGAGCATAATCTCGAGATATACCGTGACCTGATAAAGAAACCCTATGGCATGATCCTCCATTGCGGCCCTACCGGTTCCGGCAAAACCACCGCCCTTTATGCGGCGTTGAACCATATTAACCAGCCGGAGATAAACATCCAGACCGCCGAGGACCCTGTTGAGTATATGCTAACCGGCATAAACCAGATGCAGATGCAGTCTGAAATCGGGTTGACCTTTGCCCGCGCCCTGCGGTGTTACCTGCGGCAGGACCCGGATGTTATCATGGTCGGCGAGATACGCGACCTCGAGACTGCCGAAATCGCCATCGAAGCGGCACTGACCGGGCATTTGATGTTTTCCACGTTGCATACCAACGACGCCCCCAGTACGGTAACCCGTTTCATCGATATGGGCATCCAGCCGTTTTTAATTTCCTCCTCCCTGCTTATGGTTGTCGCCCAGCGGCTCGCACGGCGTCTGTGCAAATGTAAAGAGGAATATGAACCATCCCAGCAGGAGTTGGAAGTTCTCGGTATCGACGAACCGGGTATCAAACTTTTCAAGGCCAGCGGATGCCCTGCCTGCGGAGAAACCGGTTACAAGGGACGTATGGGAGTGCATGAACTGCTGACGCTGAGCGAGGGATTGATAGAACTCATAGAGCGTAAGGCATCATCCGATGAGCTTAAACGGCAGGCGCGCAAGGATGGCATGAAGACTCTTTTCGAGGATGGGGCGCTGAAGGTAAAACAGGGGCTTACTTCTCTGGAAGAACTATTGCGCGTAGTACGCCCCGATTAGATGTCTCCGGTAACTCCGGCCAGAGAGGCGTATAGTTTTCAGAGGGGAAAATCTTGCGGTTTTGTATTGGCAGGAGGGTGATGCCTCCCCGGGCCAGCGCTGATTCGTAAAGATTCGCTAAATGCAGTAAACCGGTTAAACTGTCCGGGTGTACTGGTTCATCAGAATAGATTCCATATACGGTATCCACATTCGCCCAGTGCAGTAACCTCGCTTCAATAACATCGTCGTACATCTGATATTCAATAGAAGCTATACCGGTATAACTGGCGGCAAATACCGAATCGATATACATCTCCCGCTTTCCGAAAGAATAAACGCGGTACTCGAATTCTCCTTTGGTCATTCTGTAGAATGAAAAATTCGAATCCCCGATCCAGACAAATGAAAATGGTTCAATGAAATAACTGCCATCGTCCACCAGCCATATCCTTTTCTTCTCATGAAAAACGGTACTGTTATAACCGATTGAAATATAACCCAGCGTATCCAAAGGCGCGCCGCTGAAACCATTCACCGAATCGATGGCAATTTTAAAACGGATAATATAATCTATCGCCCCATACAACAATGAATTCGGACCCTTGTTTAACAGCATGGTATCCGGCCCTGTAAATCCCGGCGCTCCCCACACTTTATTGCCATTAATACTATATATATCGCCATAGCAGGAATCATCGTGATATATATCGTTGATTTTACGGTTGATTCTCGGCTGAGCGCAATCGAAATAGCGGTAGTATCGGATCCAACGACGCTGCGGCCTGAAGCCTTTTCTCTGCATCTCGATGGGTGGGTGGGGAGGTTGCAGGAATCGGACCCGATGTTGAAATTTGTAATAAGGATGCGCGCTGTCGGCAAGTTCTTCATGGGTGGCATTACCCCCCAAATACTCCAATATTGTTTGAGAAGATGATTCCTCGGCGTAACTTACGGAAGGAAGTAATATCCCCGCCAAAAGGATGATACTTAAGAGTATTTTCGTTTGCATCTTACATCCTTATTTTGAAAATTCATCTATCGGGCAGGTCGGCGAGCTTTATCCGCCATGGGCGGACAAGTCCTCCATAGGCGGACAAGTCCGCCAAAGGCGGACAGGCCCCGCCCGCCTGCCCAGAACATCGTGCCCGGCGTATGTCCTCATGCGCCGGGTTGCGCATGTAATTAGATTTTGCGTTGCTCAAATAGGGACATGTAAACCGCTTTGTATTCGCTGACCTACTCGACTATTTTATTCCCGGCAGGTCAGGAGACCTGC
>WJIJ01000124.1 GCA_014730345.1 Candidatus Zixiibacteriota bacterium
GGGTTCGATTCCCGCCGCCTCCATATTTTGTTGTTTAGTTATCTTGATATCTACAATGGTTACTTTATATGTTCTGAAAGGCCATTCCGGCAAAAGGTATGTCGGAATAACCAATAACCTATCCAGAAGGTTATCCGAACACCGCTCGAAATCATCTAAAGGCGGCCAGATTATCGGAGAATTTAAGCTGATTCACACCGAGGTATATTCCGATTATAAGAAAGCCAGAATCCGAGAAAAGTTTCTTAAATCCGGGATTGGAAGAAGATATTTGAATGAATTAGAATCCCGGACGCGGCCCGCCAGAGGCGGGTAAAGCTTCGCTCGCTAACGCGGGCTTGTGCGCCTCAGGCGCATTCGATTCCCGCCGCCTCCATATTTACTAACTTTCCATGTAGCAACATAATAGCAGTTATCCTACTGTATTACAACGTCTTATATCTCCTATAGCTATTTGCAGATATTGGCGAAAAAACGCCAAAATGGGTAATCCCCGAGCACAAAATAAGCACAATTAAAATTGATTGGAATGCGTAAATAAAAAAGGGCAGGATCATGTTTCCTGCCCGAAAAGTCATTAAGATATATCACCATTTATTTTAGTATGGTCATTTGTTTGGTGAGAGATCTATCCCATGCGGAAAGTTTGAAGAAATATATCCCGCTTGAATAACTGGAAGCATCCCAATTGATGTTGTGATGACCAGACTCCCTGAATCCATCAACCAAAATTTCGACTCTCTGACCCATCAGGTTGTATACCTCGAGCTTTACATTCCCGGATTCCGCCAGGTCGAATGATACAACCGTAGTGGCGTTGAATGGATTGGGGTAGTTGTTCAGCAATGTAATCTCCGAGGGCGACTCCACCCCGTTTTCATCCTCGAACCATCCGCTAATTGCCCAGCTCCCGCTTCCGTTATCCAAAGGAGTTGCAACTTCAAACTCAAAGGACGAGGAATCGATTTTTACCGATGGGTAGATTCCGGCGTACGCGATATAATCATACATTCCAGGCGGCGCCCAGACCGGTACCTGCTGTATTATATCCGAAATAACTATCCTCTGATTCGGGGAAATCGGGATATCATGATATACTTCTACTAAATGACTGTAGTTGTATTCGCGGTTAAAGACTGTCACCCAGACATCGCCGGTCATTTGTATATCGATGTTGTTCTGCAAAACCCCGTTGAACATAAACGAACCTCCCGCCGGAACCGTAATTGGCGTATCCCGTGGTATCATACCGACCGCAACCGGCGGCTGTTCTAATCCGCCGCCATAAGCTCCCATATCGCTTCTCAAAGTTCCCAGCCCCCTGGCACAATCCAGCAATAAATCTTTTATAACCGGATCGCCGGCATCGATACAGGGTGAATATGATGAATCAGCGCAATTGATGGAATCCTGCAGATGGAAGTCGCCATTACAGGGGTCACGGAAAAGGGGATCGATGCTGATGTTTCCCTCGCCGGGCCATAGGGTATCCTGGATATTACAGAAATCTATCAAAGGATAAACCTCATCATCAAGGTACAGCTCATTCCCCTGCGAGACGGCGTTGTCATACCAGAGAATATTGTTAGTCATTTGCAATGTTGACGCGCCTTCGCAGTAGATCCCGCCTCCCCAATACGCGGAATTGGAGCATATAGTATTGTTGGTCATATCCGGGGAAACATCTCGAAAATATATCCCGCCGCCTAATCCATCCGAAATGTTGGCATAGATCAAGTTACCCGATATCAGAGGTTCGCAGTAACCGCCATAGATTCCCGCGCCATTCATCGCTGAATTCCCATTGAAGGTGTTATCGATAATCACGGGATTGGACGCGGAAATACAAATTCCTCCACCGTCATAGTAAGCGGAGTTGCCGGTAATCGTGTTGCCGATTAAAGTGATATCCGATTGATAACAAAAAATTCCGCCTCCGAGTCCGTTCCAGTTTTCATCGGGATGAGCGGTGTTATCGGTGATAAAATTATAACATATTTTCGGGTTAGAGTTTTCGATGTATAAACCTCCGCCCCGGATATTATACCCGTCGCGAATAGTGAAGCCGCATAAAAGCGTGGTGCTGTCCTCGCCATATTCGATAGTTACCGCCGAACCCCAGGAGTTAGCATCGATTACTGTTGAGTGGACATAGGAAGTGTCGCCTGTAAACAGGAATAAAGATGTCAGCGTGATGTTCCGCCCGGCGAAATTAATTGTTTCATAGTATATACCGGGTTGCACGAGGATTGTATCGCTATCGGAACTGTTGTTAATACCGGCCTGTATTGTTGAGTAATCATCGGGTATATTAATGATAGTTGCGTTGGCTATTGAACTGGAGGCGGTTATCACAACCGATATGAGAATCAGGAATAATGTTTTCATGTAAACCTCGCTTAGCTTTTTAAGAATCTATATTGAATTTATCATTTTAAAGAACATCATCCGTTTAGTAACAATAAGATCACCAGCGGTAAGTTTATAGAAATAGATTTCGCTGTAATAAATTGAGGCGTCCTGCCTTAAAGGATGTTGACCTGCTGTTTTATAGACATTCAACAGCATCTCCGCTTTTATAATAAAGAATTAATCTATAGCGTTTCACAATATTTTCCTTAGCTTATCTATCCGTATGGAAGCGGGTTACTTTGGGGAGGGTTTTACTGAATTACGAATAAATATTAAGAGAGCAATGATATATTCTTGAATGAATATAATTAAAATCTCTCGAATCCACAACGATAATTTCGAATCCGAACGGTCAAAAATATCTTAACCGGTATTATAAACATTAACAATAACACGAATATTGAATATGGGGTTGAGAGCCGGTAAACTGAATTCGGCTTATATCGTTTTGGGGGGGAGCGGTGTTAAATTATGTTTTAGGACCGATGTAGAACGGGTTAGGAATCCTTGAACGCATTATTATCCAATACCGGCTCTAACTGCATTGGGGTTTTAACAGTCAAAGGGATTACTATATTGCTGTTAGCCACGATATATGTACTCGCCGGGGTGTTTGACTGGAATCCTTCAAAACAACGCCCCTCTTTTAAGAGGATAACAATGCGGTCAGGCGAATTTTCATCGAGGAAAGCTCCCGCAATAAAAATTGCGGCCGGTTCTCCAGAATCGGATTTACCAAAATAGGGCATGAACAATTCACCGGGTTCCAGATTTTTAAGCGTTGTTTTGTGAACCTTTCCAACTTCATTAATATAATTTACTAATTCAACCATTCGAGAAATTCCCCTTTATGCGCTATCACCTAACAGCCTAATATGCGACACCAACTTTAGGTTAATCCTATGCTAACTAATGATTATATCGGAAAGTTATGGAAAATTATTTATATGTTAAAATTCTGATGGATTAGAAATAATTACCAGTTTCAAGTTCAAGATAGTTTTATTAAACCAAACCGGTTAAAAATCGGCCAATTCCAATTATGCCGCAGTCATAAATAATGAAAGGAAATATATTCAATATTAGAATTGCGTAGTTCAGTACGCGAATTGACCGTTTTATCGGTTAACAGAATCGGTTTTGATTTTAATACCGATTATATTAGGAATGGGAGCCGTAAAAGGATTGCCGTCGGGGCCGGTGAAAAGTGTTTCGTAACTGCCGTTTATGTTTAATTCATAGCCGCCGTGTTTAATATACATCTGCGCTTGCTCTCCGCCTTCGAGATGCTGGGCGGCGACGATGTCAAGGGGTAAAGATAATAATATCTCGTTAAAATCATACATCGAGTAGGGAGAACCGGTTATAATAAAAAGGGCGTTTCCCCGGGAATCCTCGCCCAATGCCGCTTCGCTCCAGCGTTTATTTTGTTGAGTCCAGCGGTTTTCCCCGGGGCGTTTTATCAATCTTAAATTCTGGATTACATAGTCATAGTTGTCGATTATCTCATCCAGTTCGGTTTCATCGAGGTCGAATATTTTAAAGAGGGGAAACGTATCGTCGTAAGGTCCAAAGGCGGCGGCCGAGTAGTAGTCCTTCACAATTCCCGGATTATTGATATGTTCGCCAGATTTCATGAATCCGCTGTGGGTTCTGAAATCGGTGTAATACATACCCGCGTTAATTACAGCGGTAAGGTCGAACTTCTTGCTCCAATCGGCAAGAGTAAACCGGTTCTGTTCGTCTTCCTCGCTTATTGAATAAAGCTTCAACTCCCACTGCTGGGGATCTATTCTTAATACATGAATGAGGGAATCCCCGGCGAAGCTTCGGACCTCGGCTTTAAAGTACCTGTACTCCAGTCCGGATGAGATATTCTCCCATTGACTTTCTTGGGCCAAAGCGGGAAGCGAGAAAATACAAAAAGTTAATAACAGGCAAACAAAAATCATACAAGTACAATGCTATTATCGATTTATAATTAATTCATTATCATGACTATTTAAAGATATACGATTATTGAGACAATATATTTATCGTCATAATTTAAACTTGCCCCAGTTTATTGAACTATGTATCGTTGCAGTAAGTTTTCAAAATATACTTGACTTTATGAGTGTTTCTTGTCTATATTGTTAGACTTTTGTTAGGAATTTAAGAAATGGCCGTAAAATTAATTAACCAGAGATTCGTAGACGGGTTTTTAACGCTTATCCAGCCAATCGTCAACCTTTTAATAGGGCTTAATGTACATCCTCACGCGGTAACAGTGGCGGGATTGATTCTTTCCATATTCTCAGGGTTACAGTTCTACCGGGGTAACTTGGTATGGGGTGGAGCTATTCTGGTCTTATCGGGGATATGCGACGTACTTGATGGCAGGTTGGCGAGAACTACCAACAAGGTCAGCAAGAAAGGCGCGCTGTTCGATTCTTCAATAGACCGGTACACGGAAGTTTTTGTGTTCATGGGATTAGCGGCGTATTACAGCCCCCGTGCCGGCTGGATAGTGGCATTGATGATTTTCGCGCTGGGCGGTTCGTTACTTACCAGTTATGTCCGCGCCCGCGCCGAAGGACTGGGAATCGAGTGCAAGGTCGGGATTATGCAAAGACCGGAGAGGTTGGCATATTTGTCAGCCGGAGCGGTTTTCAGTTTTATCTGGGATGGATTAATGATTATCGCTGTAGCAATTGTAGCGATTTTCGCGAATATTACCGCCGTACAGAGGATTATTCATTCTTTTAAAAACGGCGGCGAATGAAAACGAGAATATTATTTCAAATAAGGAGTTAAACAATGGGTAAAGTAAGGGTAGCGATCATCGGAGTAGGCAACTGTGCTTCATCCTTCGTTCAAGGAGTGCAGTACTATAAAGACGCGAAAATAGATGATTTCGTTCCCGGTTTGATGCATGTGAACCTGGGCGGTTATCATATAAGCGATATAGAGTTTTCCGCGGCATTCGATATCGACGCGAACAAGGTTGGCAAGGATTTATCAGAGGCGATATTTACCAAACCAAATAATACCTACAAATTCAGCGATGTCCCCTACCTGGGGGTACCCGTCAAGCGCGGTATGACCCATGATGGTCTGGGGAAATATCTATCGCAGATTATCAAGAAAGCCCCGGGGTCCACTGATGATATCGTTGGAATCCTCAAGGAAACCAAAACCGACGTGGTAGTAAGCTACCTTCCGGTGGGTTCGGAGATGGCTACCAAGTGGTATGTTGAGCAGATACTCGATGCCGGATGCGGATTCGTGAATTGTATCCCGGTTTTCATAGCCCGTGAAGAATACTGGCAGGGACGTTTTAAAGACCGCGGACTGCCTATGATAGGCGACGATATCAAATCTCAGGTTGGCGCGACAATTACCCACAGGGTACTAACGAGGTTATTCCGGGACCGCGGAGTAAAACTATTGCGCACAAGCCAGCTCAACATCGGCGGGAACACGGACTTTTTGAATATGCTTGAGCGGGAGAGGCTTGAGTCCAAGAAAATTTCCAAGACCAATTCGGTAACCTCCCAGCTTGATTACGATCTTGGAGCAAAGAACGTACATATTGGGCCATCGGATTACGTTGAATGGCTCGATGACCGCAAGTGGGCGCATATCCGTATGGAAGGTCAGACATTCGGCGATGTTCCTCTCAATATCGAGTTTAAGCTGGAAGTTTGGGATTCACCGAACTCCGCGGGAGTGGTTATAGACGCGGTAAGATGCTGTAAGCTGGCAATTGATAATAACGTAAACGGGACACTTACCGGTCCGGCGGCATATTTTATGAAGTCTCCTCCGATTCAGTACACCGACGATGAAGCCCGCAGGATGACCGAAGAATTTATTCAGAAGTATGGTTTCACCAGCGGGTCCCCGGCGGCTCAGCCTCCAAGGGAACTGAAAATTAAGGGCGGTCAGACCGAAGAGGAAAAAATCGAGATAGATTCCGAAAACCGCTAATCACAACCGGCTTAGTTATTCTGATGTAAATCCTCCGGCGTTATTCCCATACTGGAATGATGCCGGATTAGAAAAAGGCAATACTTCCATTTAATCAAACGCTATCAAGGCAACCTGTGCTTCTAAGCGATAAAAGAGATAGAAAATGGCTGAAACGATAATTATAAGCGCTTGTCTGCTGGGTGTTAAATGCCGTTTTGATGGGGATACAATGCTCGACAAAAGGGTGGCAAACGCCGCCAAAGGTTATTCGGTGATATCTGTCTGTCCGGAAGTTCTCGGCGGTCTGAATATACCCAGGCCTCCCGCGGAGGTTTCAGATGGGGATGGAGCCGATGTGCTTGAAGGCAGGTCAAGGGTAATCCAGCTCAAAGACCAAAAGGATGTTACGGCAAACTATATCGAAGGCGCCGAAAAAGTTATGGAGCAGATTCGTGATAAAAAGATCAAGTTCGCGATTTTCAAGGAACGGTCACCATCGTGCGGCGTTTCAAATATATACAGGGACGGCGAGCTTGTCGCAGGTGTTGGAGTTACAACAGCCGCTCTGAAGAGGGAAAACATAAAGGTGTATTCTGAAGAGTCGCCTGAGATACTAAAATTGCAGGAAAAGAATGATACTTAATAATATTCTGGAATATGTAGGCAACACTCCCTTAATAAGGATAAATAACATGGTTGGGCCGGACGACGCCGAAGTCCTGGTTAAAGCCGAATTTTTAAACCCCGGCGGTTCGGTTAAAGACAGGATGGCGTTGTTTATTATCGATGAGGCCGAGAGAACCGGACAGATAAAACCGGGGGGAACGATCGTGGAGAATACATCGGGTAACACCGGCGTGGGTTTGGCCATGATAGCCGCCCTTAAGGGATACAAAATGATTTTCACCATACCGGATAAGATGTCCGATGAGAAAATCAACCGTCTGAAGGCATTCGGGGCGGAAGTTATTATTTGCCCTACCGATGTTCCTCCCGAAGCTCCTGAGAGTTATTATGAGACAGCCAGGCGAATTGCTGAAGAAACCCCGAATTCATATTACGTAAACCAATATCATAACCCGATGAACATTAAATCGCATTACAGCACCACGGGCCCGGAGATATTTGACCAAACCGGTGGACAACTCGATTATTTCATCGCCGGAATCGGCACCGGCGGCACCATGTCCGGGGCGGGCAAGTACTTGAAGGAAGTTCACCCGGGTATTCAAAATATCGCTGTGGACCCCGAAGGCTCGGTATTCTATGATTATTTCAAATCGGGAAAGGTTATAGAGCCTCATGTGTATAAAGTCGAGGGTATTGGCGAAGACATGGTAGTCGAAGCGATGGATTTCTCTGTTGTGGATGATATCCGTCAAGTAAATGACCATGATTGTTTCGAATATACCAGAAGATTAGCCCAGGAAGAAGGTCTTTTCGCGGGAGGTTCCTCCGGGGGAGCGGTAAAGGTGGCATTGGATATAGCCAGGGAGGCGGGTAAGGGTAAACGGGTGGTCGCACTTCTTCCCGATTCCGGAGACAGGTACCTGTCCAAGCTTTATTCCGACGATTGGATGCGTGAGCATGGATTTCTCGACGATAAAAAAAAGATAAGATTTAACATCAGGGATGTCGCCTCTTCCAAGTAACCTCGAATCTCCATAAAAAAGCGAATCGTAGTACAAATGACCCCGTATATTACGATAACAACATGCAGGGAGAATACGGATGAGAAACAAGATTATTAGCTATGTCATAGTCCTGGTTGTCGGTTTAGCCGGGGGAGGTTTGCTGTTCAACCTGTTTTCACCGGACGGTACGGCCCAGCCGGGAACCGACTCGAAAACATACAGCGACAATATCCCCGCGGAAAACGAATTGATTCCTGCCCGTACCGGAGAAAATCACTGGCGGCCGGGTATTGATGAGGACAGACGCAATGCTATCGTACGGGCCGCTGAAAGAGTAAGTCCGGCGGTAGTATCCATTACCGCTACCCAGGAAAGGGTAATGCGCAGGCGTTCAATAATCGATGATTTCTACTCCGAGTTCTGGGGGTGGTACCTGCCGCCGCGGAAATACATACGTAAAACCCAGTCGATGGGTTCGGGAGTTATAATCGATCCCGAAGGAGTTATTCTCACAAACGCTCATGTCGTTCAGGATGCTACCGAGATTCGCGTGGTGACTCCCGCGGGAGAGGAATATACGGCGGAATTAGTGGGATTGGATAACACGATTGATATAGCGGTATTAAGAATTGACGGCAACAAACTGCCCTTCGCGGAACTCGGCGATTCGGAAAATATGATGATTGGAGAATGGGCAATAGCATTCGGCAACCCCTTCGGGCATCTTATGGAGGACACCGAGCCATCAGTAACCGCGGGAGTGATTTCGGCGCTGCATCGTGATATTAAGCGCGACCCGAACCAGGTACAGATATTTAAAGATATGATCCAGACCGATGCCGCCATCAATCCGGGGAATTCCGGAGGACCGCTATGCAACGCCGTGGGCGAGGTCATAGGGATTAACACATTCATTTTTACTTCAAGTCGGGGCTCGGAGGGAATCGGTTTTGCCATACCTATCAACAAAATCAAAATCATCCTCGATGACCTGTTGAAATTCGGGGAAGTTATCAAGGCATGGACGGGGATGTATGTCCAGAAAATAACGCCTATCCTTGCGCAGAGTATGGACCTGCCGGTTACGCGGGGAGTTATAGTAACCGATATCGAGGAAGACGGCCCGGCAGATAAGGCGGGAGTAAAGCGGGGCGATATTCTTATTCGGGCGGGAGACGAGAAGGTGCTGGATGGTGTGGATTGGGAGGAGATCGAAAGTATCGCCCGACCTGGAAATCCTATCGATTTAACCATTCTTCGCAGGGGCAAGGAAATGAATTTAAAACTCACCCCGGTGGAATCGATGTCGGCGACAGCCAACGCGGTGAAGGATAAGTTCGGTATTTATGTGATGGATATAACCCCTGCGATCGCCAGACAATTGCGCACTGACAAGACTGCCGGAGTAGTGATAACCAAGATTGATCCCGCGGGCAGAGCCGCATCATGGGATATCGAGCCGGGAGACATAATCCGCCAGATAGGACGCTTAAATATCGCTGATACCGAAGGGTATTTCAAAATACTCGAAAATATCGATAAGGGTGATAAATTCACATTTATCCTCGAACGAAACAATATGCTCTATTATCTGACCGTAAGATATTAAACATCCGGGCGGTTTCTGTCGATTACTATACCGGAGACATGAAGATGAGTTCTTATAGAATCCGGTTGGCAATTTTTCCATTATTTATCGCTTTAATCCTTTCCGGGGCATGCTCCCGCCGCCCCCCAAAACCCACAATACAGAGTCATACTCCGCAAACTGCTTACGATGGCAGGGTTTTTAAAGAAATGGAGCAAAAACTTATCGGTTATTTAGGAACTCCTTATAAATACGGCGGCACCACTCCCTCAGGATTCGACTGTTCGGGGATGGTCTGGCGCGTTTACAGGGATGTAGCCGGTATTGAACTGCCAAGGCGGTCGCGGGATATGTACAATGTCGGTTATCCGGTCAATCGCGGCCGTTGGCGTTTCGGCGACCTGCTTTTCTTTTCCACTAAAAGCAGGGGCGTTTCCCATGTGGGGATTTACCTCGGGGGATTGCGTTTTCAGCACGTTTCCACCAGTTCCGGTACTATAGTTTCCTCACTTGAGGAGGATTATTACCGTGAGCGGTTTATCGGGGCGCGGCGTATAATACGTTAATATGTAATATTTTATAATCTTCGCTGTAATTTTTACTTGCGAATTCGATAAAAATTAATATAATGAAGGTTTATCTTGGGGATTTTATATCCATTTGTTGATATTGTGTTATGTTTGATGAATTAACAGAAAAGCTTGATAGAGTATTCAAGAATCTCCGCGGCGCGGGGAAGCTATCGGAAAAGAATATCAAAGATTCGCTCCGGGAAGTGCGCAGGACTCTCCTTGAAGCGGATGTTAATTTTAAAGTAGCCAAGGACTTCATTAAATCGGTGGAGCAGAAAGCTGTCGGGCAGGAAGTCCTAAGTTCAATCACACCGGGCCAGCAGGTTATCAAATTCGTGCAGGATGAGCTGATCGAACTGCTGGGCAAGGAAGTGGAGGAGATTAATACAGCTTCTCCCCCGCCTACAATTATCATGCTTTGCGGATTGCAGGGCTCAGGCAAA
>WJIJ01000125.1 GCA_014730345.1 Candidatus Zixiibacteriota bacterium
AGACATAAATAGAGGGCGGCCGGATTGATTGTCCGGCCGCCTAATACTCTATAACTTGCCGGATTCCACTCCCGGCAATCTTACTAAACCCTACCAGTTGAAGTTTGTATCCGTGCCGATGCGGTTGCCGGCAAGGTCTTTAATTGCTCCTTTGACCACAGTATAATCCCCAGCCCGGGAGGTATCCAATGGATAGAACGTTACCCTGTGGGCGAAACCGGTGGGCGCGGAAGCTTCCGCGTAACGCTCGATTACATAACTGCCCGCGTTGGGGCTTCCCTGCCAGGTAACCACTATAGTAGCGGCATTGATGGTCGAGACATCGAGTTCCTCGGAAAAGTTCACCGTAAATGAATTGCCGTTATCGGTGTAGTTGACCATGTTCGGCGGAGTGGTATCATCGACTATTACCGAGCCATCGGATGTCCGGTCGGAAGTAGTGAATGTGTAAATCACATCGCCCGTATTATGCAGTTTATTCCCTGAAGTATCCGCTATCTGTTCAGCCTTTAATACTAACTCGTATGTTTTCGCCGCCGCCAGGTTCGATTCGGGATCGAAACTCAACCTGAGATATGATTGGCTGGTTGATATATTATCATAACCGACCGTTCCGGGAACCATGGTCTTCGTATCCTGGTCACGAAGCACAACCGTCGTCGAATCGAATTCGCCGGAAGGCAAAGCCTGCTGGATTTTATTACCGGACGCGTCGTATGTCGAATCCGCTATATCGACAGCTATGGTAACATCGAGCCACACGGTCGATACCGTGTTGCCGTTGATAAGGTAGTATGTACCGCTTACTACCGCCGGTGGAAGGTTGTCGTCGGTCGGGGCTACCGGCGTTCCGGCTTCAGGCGCGTCGTATTGTCCGTCGCTGTCAACATCTACAAGCAGGGTCTCCGGGATAGCATCATAAATCCCATTGGCTATATGGTCTTCAAACGTATCCGCCGGATTCCATACCGAATCGCTGTTTGAGTCGGTGAATGTTTCACTGAAACCGACATAATACATATTCTGCCAGTTGCCGTTGTAATGAACCAGCCGGCGGCCTACAGAAGCTGTATCGAAAGCGTAGGCTCCCGCTGGCACCATGAATACACCGGCATCGTATTCGCCGTCATTGTCATGGTCATAGAGAGGATTGACATCTTCGGCATCATCCCAGTGGGGAACCTGGTAACGCACCCCGGTACTGTCCCGTGCGGGACCCGCGGCGGAGTCGTTATCCGCGTTTACAAACGCTTCGGCATAATCGCACATTCCGTTTACAGTTTCAGTATCGCTGTATGTGTCGCCATCAGCGGGATCGTATAGCCCGTCGCCGTCGTGGTCATATCGGAGCTCGGTATCATCCCATTCGCCGTTGCCGTTGGCGTCTGTATAAGTTTCCTCGTCGTTCCAGGTTGAATCGTTATTCGAATCGATGAAAAATTCACCCAGGTCCGCCCATCCGTTTCGGTTCACGCTGTCCACCAACGGTTCGGCGGTGCTGTTATATGTGCTGTCGTTGTTATTGTCGAAGTATCTTTCACCGCGGTCATAAACTCCGTTGCCGTTGGCATCGGTATACGATTCCCCGCTGTCCCAGCGGTTATTGTAAGGCCGTTCGTCGGTGAAAGCTTCGCCTACTCCCGAGGTTTCCCATACATGGTCGCCGTTTGAATCCACGAGATTGTCATAGGTATCATCGAGGTCAAAATCATCGAAATCATCGCCCTGGTAATGGGTGGTGAATCTAAACGCGAGGTCGTCATCGGGGGTTTCACCGCCAATTCCATCACCGTCGATATCCAGTAAATCGCCGGATTTGTTTTTAAGCATGGCCGATTTAACCATCAGGATATATGTCGTGTTGTAACTCAAATCGGCGGCAGGGGTGATGTTTATGGTGGTATTCGTGCCGATTCCAAACCCGAAATCAATATCCACCGTATCCCCGCTGGAAGTTATCATGATAATCGCGCTGTCCGCGTATACCGTGTCCAGAGCTGTGGCGAATTCACAAAAGATTACCGCGTCGGGGTCGGTATGGTCAACCACCGCCATCCCCTCGGCAAGGGCGAATGGTCCACCGGAGGGCGCGGTAATTATATCATAGGAACCGGCCGGGTTGGCGCCGGGAGTGTAACCGCCGGTATCGGTGTTCACGCTTACCGGGTTATTCTCCCTGCTTCCGCAGGAGAAAAGAATCGCCAGGCTCAAAACGAAAATTACTATGGCAAGTATTTTATTTTTCACTTTTTACCTCCTTAAAACAACACTGTCAAGGATATACGTAACTGTCTATAGAAATCTGTATTTAAAAACTCGGTATCGGTCGAGGATAGAAATCCCAACAACTCGGCTTTGAGATGTTTGTTCGCGTTAAATTCAACCCCGTAAACATAATGGGTCGTATGGGTGCGTGTTTCGGTTGCTGTGCGCGTGGAGAGGTAATCATCATCGGAAACGGTTACCGTCGAATCACCATCACCGTAAACAATCCTTGTAACCCGCGGGTCCGAATCGGTTATTATGCCGTCCTCTTCGGAAGTTATCTTGTTGATTGCATGAATAGCTCCTACGCGGAATGTCCATTTGCCAAGGGAATATTCCATTGCCACCGGTAGCATCACCTCGGTGCGCTTGGTTTTATTCAGCAAATTGCATACATGCGATTCGGTTATGGTCACAGTCGAGTCACTGCGGTCGCTCGCGCCGTCGCCGTTATCGTATTCCATGACATCGAGCAAAGAGTTCCTTTCAGTCCAGTCGGTTTCATCCGAGATATACTGGAAATCCAAACCGGCGGAGAATACGAAATCGCGGGTGAATTCCACCACCGACTTGTGATAAAACCTTATAAATTTGCGCTTGGTGTCGCCTTCGCGGATGATATTATGGGTATAGTCCCGGGTATAAACCGTAAGGTTGCCTTGGACGTCGGTCAACCGGCGGGACATGTCATAATTGTTCGCGTAATCACGGTTGGCGTCGAAAGAACCTATCCCGGCGTTGATTCTGAACCAGCTGTAGAAATCATAATTCCAGTACTTGCTTAACATCGCTCCCAGCGCGAAAGTCGAACCGCCCTGGGTTGAATCGATATAAGCCGATTCGCTCATCCGGTTAATATCCGTGATCCCGCCCCCGGAGACATCCCTCGAGTAACTGAAGTAATCATTGGTTTTCATCTGGTCGTCGCCGTTGGTAATGATCAGGTCAAGGCGGAGATCGGAATTATCGATGTACCTGAACGGCGATTCATAGGAAACATTGAAAATATTTATTGGAGTTTCCAGCGTGGTTTTAAAAGCTCCCTGTTCAGCGCGGGATTCAAGAGCGCTGGAGTTGCTCAGGTCGGTTAACGTCAAACTTTTTGAATATGAATAATCATGGGAAGGGGTAACGAAATTGAACAGGTTGCTCTGGGTTATCTGCTCTGAATAATTGTTCCCATAACCAAGATGGTCGAAACTGATTCCGAGTTTGGTCCTTCCCTTTCTCATCCCATGAGTGAAATGCCAATCACGTTTCTTCAGAATATCATAGTTATCCGCCGAGGAGAGATACACCGCGCGGGTGTCAAAGATATTGTCATTGTTCATGTCGAAAAACCGGGTGTAGTTGCCCGATTGGTAACCGGTATCGGTGAGGTCCACCGTACCATCGAAATCAGTATCCAGCCCGGATGTCAGATCGCTCCTGGTATCGGCGAGCTGAATTAAAAGCATGCTCCTGTTTTCCCAACCCATGAACTCAGGTATGCCCAGTTTACCGGACGCCCCGAACAGGTAAACCCCGTCGCTGACATCGGAGAAAAGCATATCACTACTACTGGACAGGTTCGACAATGTGGTATAAAGGCGGTAACCCTGATTATCCCAGATATAGATAGGGTCAAGGTCATTATCGAAATCGCCGTAAAGAAGGTTGCCGCTTGCCGCCCATCGGAATGATTGGACCCAGCAATGCCCGGAAGCCGGCATTATTAAACTGGCTAACAATAAAATTAGCAAAACCCGTTTTATCATCTTTGCTCCTTTATTAATAATTAAAACCTTACAATCACACCCGGGAATCCAGGTAAAACTCGAACTGGTCTATCTCCCTTTCTAAAGTTCAAAACTCTCCTAACATAATCCTAACATTAATCAAAAAATTCCCTAACACACCTTTGAGTTTATGTCAAGAGCTATTATTGCAATGAGGAAATTGAATACCGGCGACAGCAGAAAGCTATTACAGCTTTATTGCTCCTGCTATCTTACTGTAAAGAGTATTATTAAATATCTGCACCCAAATCCTATCCCTGATTTTTACTACCTGAAAGTAATATCCCCTTTCCTTTAAAATTCTTGCCAATTCTTCATAGTTTTTATTTGAAGTACTAAATCCTCCCAGCTCTATAGCCTCCCACTCCCTCGAAAGCGGTCCGAAAAGTACATCGAGAAGCGCCATAAGATGCTTAACCGGATCGTCATTATCGATAATAAAATCCCTCTCTAATGATTCATCCCGACCAATAAAGCTCAACAGGTTTACGGGAATATTCCCGAGTTTACCGTTCGCCTTTTTCAACTTACCATAAGCTTTGAATACAAAAGGGAATATTGATTTTAAAGAGCGGTTTTCAATGCCGGCTAAAAAGAACATTCTCCTATGTTTCTTGTCCGCATCCCATAATTCCAGAAGACCGTCGAAATCAATATCTCTGTAATAGCCGCTCGAGCGTTTTACTGAACTGTTCCATGCGTCCCTGATAAGCTCAAGCTCCTCGGCATGTGTAATAAGCTTGAATTTAATCGTTCTCTCGGGAATATCCAGTCCGGTACTGGATAGATGTTTATAGGCGACCCTCGATTCCTCCTCGCCCGGCGGCAAAAGGTAAGTCCTCCTGATTCCAAGTATAGAACGGTGCTTGAGGATACCGTAAACTTCGAGGCCGATTTTCGAACACAGCCTGAGCATGATACGGTTCCAGGTTTCAACAATATGCATATAGGTATCAAATCCCCGTGCATGGAAGAATTCATAAATGAACTTGAAATTGTAATAGGCGATTCCCCGGCCGCGCACTTCGTAGTTAACCCAGGCATCGAAAGCGTAAATTTCGCCGGGAAGAATTTCCCAATCAAAATCCTCAACGCCGTTTTTTGTTTCAGCAAACCAGCCATAGGAGACAACATTCCCCCTTGAATAACAGATAATAGCGATGCATCCGTTTTTCAGCCTCTGGATGAAGGAAATCTGTTTCCACACCGGGAAACTGCCCTTGACCTCATCGAAGTTTTCCTCGGTGATTATCTTGAAATTCAAATCGATATTTATGCGGGGTAATGGAGGCAGAGGTTTCGATAGAGGCGATTTAAAAACGATGAAATAACCCCTGAAAAACAACCGGTAGCGTATTCTATCGCTGTAGTATTTTACGATGTGATATACATACCGGATGGTGCTAATAATTTTTTCAAAGGGTCGCCCCTGCGACGCATCCATGTGTTAGACCCGCGGAAAAAGGGGTTATAAAGCTTTCAGGAAGCTATACCCATAAAGGATCAGCTTGCTTATCTATCTTGACGCCCGGTACGAGTCGGCTGGTCTTAACTTTAAGCAAGACAACAATTAAACTCGACCTCTTAATTGTTATCGGTAAGATACCCCATTTCTATAAGCTTATTTATGACCTTACCGGCGCACTCCTCGGGAGATTCTTCATGGGTTTTAATAGATACTTCAGGATTTTCCGGCGGCTCATACGGGTCGTCGATTCCTGTAAACGCCTTGATTTCACCGGCTCGGGCTCGCGCGTAAAGCCCTTTTACATCACGTTTCTCGCATACTTCCAGGGGGCAATCTACATAAATCTCCACGAAATTCCCTATCATCTCCCTCGCCCGGCTTCTAATATTGCGGTATGGAGAAATCGCGGCTGTTATAGTGGCCACCCCGTTGCGGGTCAAAAGCGATGCCACAAACGCAATTCGCAGAATATTGGTATCGCGGTCCTCTTTGGAAAATCCCAATCCCTTGGATAAATTGGTGCGCACAACATCCCCATCGAGTATCTCAACATTTCGATTATATTTTTCGCGAATCATTTTAGCCACCATCTGGCTAACGGTCGTTTTTCCTGCCCCCGACAATCCGGTAAACCAAAGAGTAAAACCTTTTTGCAATATTAACTCCTATCTAACTGTCGAACTAAACCTGTCTCCATCGGAAATAGGAATGGTGATAATTCCGCCGAAAGAACAATGTACAAGAGCATTTCTATTTGAAACCTACAAGTAATTTTGCCATAATTGCAATGTCAAGCGAAAAAAGGTTATTATTTGGTTAATAATAGTTTAAAACATTATTGAAAATCTGCTTAGAAATCCGTTCTCTTGCCCCTCGTAAGCTTTCAGGCCCGGATTTCGGTTGTAAATCTAACCGGTAATTCCAACTTCTATATGATGTTAATATATTAAAGCGGGTATAATAAATGATAGCTTGCCGGGTAATACGCTTTTTTGCTTCCTACGGAACCTATTGCCAACTCTGGTTTTTATACAATTTCCTATAGGGCTCATCCCATATATTATTAGCTATACGTTTCTATGATTATAATCCCTATCTCTATATATGATTCCTTAATTATTTATATAATAATGACTTACAGAACTTGCGAATATTTTTCATTTAAGGCTTCCTCTTTGCTTTACTACCTAATCGAATCAGGAAAACCAAGTAAAGAGGGGGATTATTATGAAAATGCGATTCACGCTTACCATGGAAGATCTGCTGGTAAATGACCAGCATATCGACAACGTTGTTCTCGATTGGATCGATGATGTAAGCCAGGAACAAGTGCTGTGCATGTCGCAGGAATGGATCACCACCCAGAACTTCCTGACTACCCGTATGACCGGGTTGCAGAAAGTGGGTGAATCATCCTTAACAATCGAGCCTGTCGAATAATTTAATCCGTAAGGGTCATAAGTTTCGCAGGAAAATTTAAACAAGGAATTATTGTGGATATTCAAAAGGTAGTAGAAGAAGCGGGAAAAACGGATGTAAGCCTTATTTCCAGTATGTTTAAAAGTGCTGGGCATTACTTCGAGATGGCTCGGGATGCTTTTCATAAACTGCTGGGGTACAGGCCGGGAGAAGGCAAAGCCGTGGATTTAGCGGTGTTGGCTTTCGTGGTTACCGCCCCAATCCTGGTGATTAAACCATTGATCCGTTTTGCGGTCAAATTCGTTGCGCTAACCGCTGGTTCCGCGTTGCTGTTGAACATGTTTTATCCCATGCCCTCCGAACAGCTGATTGTCGCGTCACTTTTTCTGGGTACGGGGTTTTATGCTCTTGTGAAGGCAATTAAGAAATGAAGAAGATAATCAGAATTCTCTCCGATATGATATCTTTTGGAATTAAAGTCCGTTGCCCCTTTTGCGGCGAAGCGATCCGCGTTGAATATTCATTATCCGTCTGCCCTTCGTGTTTAAGCACAATTAAATATGATAAAGAACCTACGCGCAAAATAAATCACAGGGATATTCGTCCAAAATGAAAAGGAGTCGCTTGCGCGACTCCGTCGAGATAAAACCAATACTATGAGGTTTTAAAAAGTAAGCTTCATAAAATCGCCAAAATTATCGAAACTCTCCAGGTTATAACAGGCATCCAAAAGCCGGCTGCGTTTATCATCATCAAAAACCACCGATGCCAGACTGTTGAACTTGGTTTCCAACTGCTCTTTATCCATCGGGTTGCGTGGGTCGCCCTGCGGATAATCAAGCTTTTTGGCGTGTTTTGTACCATCATTCAATTCTATTGTAACCTCGGTGCACTGCTTGGCCGGGAAAGCGTTCTCGAATTCCTCGTCGGCAACCGCCTTTATCTTGTCCAAAAGCCCCCTTATCCGTGAATCCTGGATTTTATCGTCCTTGAACTGACGAGGCGTTACCTGACCCTCCGCTACAGCCGCCGCGATACAATAGGGAAGGGAATGGTCCGCGGTTTCCTTTGATTCCGGTCTGTATTTCGACGGGTCGGCAAGTATATCCGCCGCCCGGTGGATAGTTCTTATGGTAACTTCCTTCACATTTTCCGCTTCGATTTTATGTTCATGCACAAGCTCAAGGGTAGCGCTTATCGGCGAATGGGTAAGCGCTTCTGTGGGGAATGCTTTCATCGAGCAATCACCGATTTTAAAACCATCGCCTAAACCTTCGGTCAATTTGCTGACATCCCAGGCGTCACCGAGGCAATGGAACAACCCTTCTTTGCCCTCGAAAACTTCCTCTGTGCCGGTGTAACCGCCCTCGGCAAGCAACGCGGCAATAACTCCCGACTGCGCCGCCAACGGGTCTACAGTATTTTTCATCATGGTCAGCTTGCCGGCCACCGCTCCGCCTAATGTCAGGTTATGACACCCGGAAATACCGCACGCGCGCACCAGTCCATCCACATCCAGGCCCATAAGCTTCCCCGCCGCGAAAGGGCTGGCGAACTGGGTTAATGTGGCATGGTGCCAGCCTCGTTCACGTATCCCCGGTTCGGCGAATTCGCATAATCTCATCTCGATTTCGTATGCTATAATCACCGCCACTATAAAATCCTTCGCCGATAGATTCCTGGCTTCGGCTATAGCCATAGCCGCCGGTATAATATCCGATGGATGCGACGGATCGGCTTTCCAATAAATATCGTTGTAATCCATCGCCCTGATTGCGAGTGAATTTAAGAAGGAAGCATAGTATGACGATGTTTTAAAATCATGCCCGATAACCGAGCATTCCCCGGCTCCCCCAAGTTTGCGGTAAACATCAACCGCGATTTCGGTATCCTCCACCCGGGAACCGGCTAATCCGCAACCGAGTGAATCGATGAGAAACCGCTTCACCTGGAAGATATCATCATCGCTCAAATCTTCATACTTAAGCTTTGCTGTGAATTCCGCCAATACTCTCGAAATTGCTGGCATCTCTATCTCCGTAGTTTAGTACTAAGTTTATTTATTGCCAATCTAATGAACCCTCTCGCCCTTAAGATAAACGGCGCGCACATGGTGTTCGCCGTTGCAGAAAATCAAATGAGAAAGAATCTGCCGTATATTATCGGCACCTTCCGGCACGCGCCTGGGTTTTCGGGCTACTATGAAATCAGCATCCTTGCCGACATCGAAATTACCGGTCAGCTCGCCGAATCCTATAACTTTCGCGCCGCCGAGAGTGGCGTAATAAAACGCGGTCTCGGGGACTATATCGCTTCTGCCATGGGAGTATATCATCATTTTCATGGAATTAAACGGCGATAATGTAGAACCGGCACCGATATCCGAACCCAACCCGATGGGAATTCCCTCCTTTTGCATACGCGCTAAATTCATCTCTCCCGAATGCAGGAACATATTGGAATCCGGGCAATGGGCAACGCCGCAACCACTGGCGCTCAGTATACGGTATTCGTCATCGTTTAGATGTATGCTGTGAGCTACGATCGTTCCTTTCCGCAGAATCCCGTTTCTCCCGTAAACGGCGGTGTAGTTTTCATAATCGGGATACAGCTTTTTCACCATCTCCAGCTCGCCGACATTCTCCGAAAGATGAGTTTGGCAGAGAGCTTTATTCCCGGTGATTATCCTGCCCACTTCCGCCATCAGCTTCCCGGTGCAGGACAACGCGAAACGGGGAGTGAATGAGTAGCGCAGTCTGCCGTTGTTCTGCCCCTCCCATTTCTCGTATAAATCCAGCGACTGGCTGATACTCTCCTCGGTGGTTTCGTAATCGGAGCGGTCCATCATCACCTTGCCTATCGCCAGTTTCATCGATGTTTTCGCGCCCTTGGCGAAAAGAATATCAGTGGCGTTGGGATGTACCGAGCCGTAAATAGATGCCGTGCCTATCCCGAAAGAAACCAGTTCCTTGAACAGCTCCGTGGCAATGTTGCTGGCGTATGCCGATGACGCGAATTTCTCCTCCTCGGCGAAAATGAAATTCTCCAACCATTCGAGAAGGTTGTCGGAGTAGAAACCCCGGCAATGAAATTGGGGGGCATGCAGATGGGTGTCGACGAAAGCGGGAAAGATTATAGAATCGCTGTGGTCGATTAGCTCGCAGTAACGCCCAACCGGGTATTCCTTGAGCACGTCATCTTTTTCGCCGAAGGCTACAATACGTCCTCTTTCATTGAAACAGAGGGCGCCCCGGGGGATATTATCCCATTTGACCGCCGAATGCGGGTTGAAAAAGTGACCGGTAATGATTAGAAAACTGCTGTTATTCATAACGCCAGATGAAAATATAGCTTATCATCGAAGTTGTCAAGGTTTTGGAGATGTTTGATTTCGCCGGTCATACAATACACATATTTCGCAATAGTATATAATTTATAAAAACCCCCCTTGACAACCGGGTATGGAAAGATTATATTTTATATAGTACGGGGGCAGAAGAAACTCGGAAAACAAGGATATCATGATGAGCTGGTCGCAAGGCATTATTTATAACTTGTTGCGGGGGGGGCAGATAAGCATTACCCGGGACTCGCCCGCAACCGCGGCCCGCCGTTTGGAACTAAATCAGCGGTAGCATTTCCCCAACGAGGTTGAGATGCGCGATTATAAACAAACCAATCACAGAT
>WJIJ01000126.1 GCA_014730345.1 Candidatus Zixiibacteriota bacterium
GGCTTGCAGTAGATGGCATCATAAATACCCCTTGCCGCTGACGGCGTTATCACCGGGTAGCTGAAGCGCTCCACTTTCATCTCCGGGCGAGTGAAACATGCCAGCTCGCCCCAGACATTTAGAGCCTGGTCTTTTGGTTTCATAACATCTCCTTAGTTTATGGTTATGCGATAATGCATTGGTCATCTGGTGGAATTAAGCCTTTTAAATCGTTATAATGTGAGGCATCAGTATAGAAAAACCATCTTTCATCGGTCATTTTGTATCGTTTGATATAATCAGGATGTGCTGGTTCGAGGTAGTTGCGGATTGGATCGTCATCACGCGGCATATAGATACTGACCGCGTAAGGACGCGCCTTTTTTATCCAATCACGTTTAACGCCATTCGACTGTGCCTCAATTTTAAGTTGTTGGTAAATGTCTGTTTTATCTGTGTTATATGGGACAATGACATTGATAGTATTTGCACGAATCAGTTTATATTCTTTGGCAGTATTTTCGAAGTTGAGGAGCTTGATAGCTTCAAGCAATTCTTTATTCTTATCCTCCAGCTTGTTAAAGGAATACAATGTTTTGAAATATTCTTCGAAAAGCTCCGGATTTTCTATGTTTGACAATTCCTCTCCGTATTTGTTAAACAGCATTGCGGTAACTGAAGCGCCCTGCTCATAAGCGCCGTCGGGATAGCAATTATCCTCGGGGGTGAATACAACCACTTTGCCCGAATCAGCTTTGCCATTGCGGTTACAGCGTCCGGCCGCCTGGGCAATAGAATCAAGCGGAGCCATTGCTCTATATACCGACGGAAAATCTATGTCTACCCCGGCTTCAACGCATTGGGTGGAAATCAACAAACATGGTTCTTCGCGCTTAAGATGTTGTTGTACATTTTTCAACACTTCTTTCCTATGCGCCGGACACATATTGGTTGAGAGATGATAGCTGTGTTGACTGACAGGATTTGTCAGTAAATCGTATAGCTGGATTGCATGACGCTTTATGTTTACTATGCATAGCGCCTGATGTTCATCTATTAACTGCTCCGCTAATTCTTCCCAGGAGGTTTTATCATCAGAAGGGTTTCGTTGCAATCGAGTGCGCTTAATAATATCAAAAAGCCCTGCGTCTTCAGGGACGATTTCCTTCGGATTCCATTCAGCCCCAAGAGTGTTTTTAATCATCTCATTCAAATGAGCAAATGCCGGTTGGGTTGCTGTGGATAATAGGACTGTAGTATTGAATCGGTCCGAAAGGGCTGACAATGTGGTAAGCGTGGGCAAAGCCAGATTTAAAGGTAGAGTTTGGACTTCATCGAGCATAATAATGCTGTTAGCCAATCGATGTAGTTTCCTGCATGCGGAGGAACGGTTGGAGTGAAGCGATTCTAAAAGCTGGACACTGGTGGTTATAACAATTGGCGCATCCCAATTCTCGGCAAGGTACTCGAGTTTGCTCCGCAGGTCTCTCTCGTCCTTTTGCTCCACCTCCCTTTTGCCGGCAAGGCTGTGGTTTTCAATAATGAAATCCTCCCCGAATACATTGGCGAATATCTCCCGGTAAATACGCGCGGTCTGTTCGATAATACTCAAGTAAGGCAAAACAACAACAATTCGTTCCTTATTGTGCAGACGGGCATGTTCAAGGGCGAACGAAAGCATACTCAACGTTTTGCCCGAACCGGTGGGGGCGGTTAAGGTAAATAATCCCGGCGGCTGTTCCGCGGCTTTAACACAAGCCGAGCGTAACTTGGTTCTCATTTCTTTCATCACCCTGGATGAAGATGAATTACTGCTTAGATTCTCGATGTACCGATTTAGAAACTCCATCGCCTTGGAAGCGTCTAAGTTCCGCCCTTCTTGTCTGAAAAGCTTTTTACCCGGCTCTACGGCATTGAAATGTGCTTCAGTAGCGATGAAGTCCGCGTCTACAAGAGCCGAGAAAAGCATGCGGATACCAAGCATCTCCGCGGATGGCTTTTGGGAAACATTCTGTTGATTAAAAATCGAATGCTCTAATTTATCGGGGAGTTTAAGCCCATCCTCTTCAAATCGTTTAAGCAGAATGTTTAAATCTTCCTCTGATAGTTTAAGGGTCGCGCCGCTACCCTTGTAAAGCTTGGAGATATCCATTTTCCTTAATTCGTCATTGTGAGCTGATAGAAGACCGATATGATGTCCCTGGATAGCCAATGCGATAGCGATGCCTTTGATTTCATACTTCTTTAGCGCACGCCACGCCCCGGCTGACCAGTGGTCAATCCCGCGTTCCTTGTTACGGAGTCTTGCCTGGAATTTGTCCCCGTATTTCCCGAGGTCGTGAAGCAGTCCGGCAATTATCGCTTCATCGCCAGCGTTAATATTCCTGGCATATTTTCCCGCGTATTCGGCCACTTCCGACAGATGTTCTTTTAAAAGATTGAATTCCCGGATATCGTTTTCAGTGTGTGATAAATATTTCATGATCCCCCTTAATTGGTTTTAATGTTATAGGTTTATAGTTAAATTATCCTGTTAAATATAAAACTCCCGGTATAACTCTTATATTCCAATGTATTCTCCTATTAGTGTACCTTTTCTTTGCCCTGCTTCAACTGGGATTGTTTTTTAGGTCTTTCTCAAAGAAAGGTACATAGCTTTTTGCTAATTTCCCTGCCATTTGAAATTAACTCCGAAATGCGGAGGAAAAACGGGAAGCTTTGTAGAGGAATACGCGATTTAACTTTCATCTCAGAATATAATCTCCCAATCCCATCGTCGTGCTTTTGCCCAAACCGATAAATTGTCCCATCTTTAAGTAGCGGATAATGTCCCCGGGGCAATTTTCGATTCGCATTTCACCGGTAAAACCGCTAATGCTGATAGTCTTCGACTGCCTGCCGGAATAACGTATCGCCGGGACCTTCTTGAATTCGGAATCACATTCAATCCCGTTAGCCTTATCCAGTACTCCGCTGAAATCTATTTCAGCTTCACCGTCCCCGTGGAAATAATACAAACTCCCCAATCGTCTCAGCAACGGTGACATTATATCCCTTAAACCCGGCTCGAAATTGGCTTTGCCCCGGGTTACGATTTTAGCAGGGGAAAGGAAGCTTATTGTTATATCCGTATCATCAGTCATTCCCGCGAGCTCTTCTATGTTCGACGCGGAAATTACATTCGAATAATTCATCCCCAGTTCTTTCCAGTTTGTTTCGATACCGGTAACCGCGTCACCGACATACAATAATTCCGCCCTTCCTCTTTCCCCGTTATGTTTCCTTCCCAAGCCTTCACTAAATCCCTTCTCCAATGCCATCAGAATCATCAAAAGACACGAGACGCTTTTACCGATAAGGGTCAACCTGACTTCGAATTCCTCGCCGGTGTTTAATCGCGGTCTTCGCCATGGGTACGCCGCTATCCGTATCGGATGGGGTATCTGCGGATAAAGCTTCATCTTCTCGCTGTCAGGGGGAACCGGGGATTCGTAGATTATCCCGTATGGACATGAATATTTAAGATAGCATTTGACGCAGTTCCGGTGGGGAACAACACAGGACATGTTTTTCAGATGCATCCCCAGCACGCCATGAATCACGCTTCCCGGAAATGAGTTCCAGCGAATCTCGCGGAGGACGCGGGTTTTGATA
>WJIJ01000127.1 GCA_014730345.1 Candidatus Zixiibacteriota bacterium
AAATACACAAAATAAAAAAAGGCGGTCAACCAATTAACCGCCTCAACACAGTAATCTATACCTGAAAATTCTCAGGAATTTCCGGCTAAAACCTACTTCGCTTCTTTGAAAAGCACATGTTTGCGCACCACCGGGTCATATTTTTTAATCTCCAACCGCTCGGTAGTGTTGCGCTTGTTCTTCTTTGTCGTGTAAGTATATGGGCTTTCAGTGCTTCTGAGCTTTATGGTAATCCGCGCGCCCGTCTTCTTCTTGGCCATCTTTATTCTCCCGAATCTACAATTCTATACTAATAAATCGGCTTATATATAATAATGATTACTCCAAAAGTCAAGACCGGAGAGCAATTATTTTTACCCTCCGGCCTGTGGGAGGAAACGCGATTATGAAGAAAAGAGGTTAGCCTTCATGTTTGAAAAACGCTTTCTTGAATACTGTTTCCGCCGGGCAAAACCTGGTAAAAGATGACTGCACCAGGTTAAATCCCACAAATGCGGCCAATAACAGCCAGTACGGCGATACGAAATAATAGAGTATCAACGAAAGAATAATCAGCGTACCGGCTAACAACCTTATTGAATTTTCTAAAGTCATATAAAATCCTCCCTATTTCCTAAAATCCATAAGTTATTTTGGCGTAAAGATTATCATTCTTCTGAAACTGCCCGAATTCTGTTGATTCATACTCACCGTCGAAGATATTCGCTCCCACGGCAAGTATAACCTCATCGGTGTATTTATACTCCGCCATCAACCGCAGGTAGAGATCCTCATCGGAAGGGGAATAGAAAATAAAACCCGACAATGTCAACAACTCGCGCATCATCAGCTTTGTAATCCGCGAAGTCAACAGGTGATAAAGCTCATCACGATACTGACTCCCGGGCATCTGCTGGCTTTCGAAGGTCTCGTAATCCTGCATATATTCAACCTGCCATTGCAAATTCGCCGTTAAATTGGAAGCTATCTGTTTTTCGTAACCGAACAGCCCCTCAATGGTCGAGTTGGGGACGTAGGGATTATCTCCATCTTCGTCATCGCGGGAATGCATGTAACCGCCCTCAAGCCATAGAATTCCGCCCATGAGCATACCGCGGATGGACGCTCCGTAGACATTTAGTTCCGGGTAGTATGCCGCCTGCGCATTGGGATCGAATCCCACCGGGTTCTTATAGAAACCGCGGTAGAAATACAAAGCGGCGGTATAGAACCCAAAACGCCTGCTCAGCCGGGAGGCTATCTCGCTGTTGTCGAACTTGGCTTCCGGCTCTAATGGCATCCCCTGCGCCTGCGTACCGATTATGCCTCCGGCCATGGGATTGTAAAAGCTCAGCCTCTGTCCGGTGGGCAGACGGTTAGGCTCGAACCGCGGTGTCCAGGCAATGGATAACTCCCCGATTGGATTATACCAGGCCATACGCACCGCGTCCTGTGGAGCCTTCAGGTACTGGTCATCCCGCCCGATGAAGAAAGAGCGGTAATCCTTGGCGAAAACATCGTTGATAAATATCAGATCGCCAGTTCCCCATGTCAATATCTGCCGGCCAACCTTCACGTCTATTTTACTACCCAGACGGAACTTGGCATAACCTTCACGAAGCTCCCAGTCGTACTGGGGGGCAACAGCGGCATCATAGAAGAAATCAAGCCGTCCGAAGAACTCGGCATTGTCGCCGAAGTGCTCCATGCGCAGTTGTAAGCGGGTCTCGGAGGCAGTATATTCGGTAGCTGTGGGGTTGGTATCATCGGTCCTGCCTCCGTAGAGACCCTGCAAAAATCCTCCGAAGTACAACTCCGCCCGGGCGGTGGTTACGCTCAGCGCCGTGAATATTACGGCAAACACCAGTAGTCGTCTCATCAAAATCACCTCCGTTAGCGGATATATTTACGCGGCGGATTCTTGAGATAACGCTCGGTAAACAGGTTATCCTTCAATCCAAGATTATAGTCGATACTGTTAAACTCAACGATGGTCTTGGAGCCCTTCTTCAGGTTCTCCATGGAACGCACAGTAGCGGTGGGAATACCGTCTACTGTTTCAACCTTCTCCAGGCGCATAATCTGGGTCATCTCGCCGTCCTTGTCGAAATATTCTTCCTTCATGGGCAGGAGAGTTTCCTTGTCTATATAAGTCAGTTTCTTATGAAAGGCGTTGAAGTCCTCTTTTGGAACTGATTCGATAACATAGACTTCCTTGCCATTTAGGGTCGACTCTTCCAACAGCTTATGGTTATCCTCGGTCCAGTGGCGTCCGGAAACATCCTCGTAGCTGAAATCCGAACCAACGAAACTGGAGTTCTTATCATCAGCCGATATCGGTTTGACCAGGTCCACAGAGGGGACATATATCCAGCGCGCGTCGTTTCCACCCGGAGTTTTATGCACCATGAAGGTCATACGGGCCACATCCGAGGGGCTCTTGAAATATGTATAATACATCTGCTTACCCCCGTCGCTCTCATCGAGACGAAGCATGGTGAACTCACGCACACGCTCTTTCCCGCGCTTGTTTATCAGGCGCATATTCACTTCGCTCAAGCCGTCGTCAGCGGCATAGTAATAAGCCATGTGCGACTTCTTCATCAGCTCGGAAGCGTCTTTAGCATCAGCATTATAAGCAAAAGCGATTATTGTTAATCCCAATACCAGCAATGTAAGTTTTATTGTCCTCATTTTATTTTCCTCCATTTATCTCAATTAAGTTAAAGATTTCTATTTCGCTGTAGCGGTTGATTCAGCGGTTTGTTTTTTACCGCTTTTCCTCTCTTCCGGTTCCGGAAGCAGGGTTTTCCTGAATGTTACACTAATTGCCGGAAGCAACAGCATTGTTACCATCCCGGAAACAAGCATTATAGCCAGGAAGAACGAACCAACCGTTATATAAGGCACAAGTGAAGAGAACAACATAGGAACGAAACCTATGGCGATAACCAGCACATTACGGCTGATGGCTCTCCCCGCGCCCTCGAATATTTCGTGATATGCCTCTTTAAAATTACCCACCCGTTTATGTATCGCCCGCAGACGCTGGATAAAGTGAATCGCGAAGTCAATCGATAGACCCAGCGTCAACGATGAAAGAACGGCGATAGGCATGTCATAGGGCTTACCCATGTAGCCGATGAATGAATAGATAGCCATGATGGTTATGCTCAGGGGTAATATAGATATCAAGCCCCATCTAAGCGACTTGAACAGGAATATCATCATGATCAAGACCACCGCGAAGGAACCCAACAAGGAACCGCGCATGCCGTCAACCATCTTCTGCTGCCAGATAATGTTAATATAGGGCAAGCCGGCCCATTCGAACTTCAATCCGTTGGGCGGCGGATTATCTTCGATATATTTATTAGCCCGTTCCACAACCGAAGCAACCGCCATGTTATCCCCGTTCTTAAGCTGAACCCAGAGGTTGCCCAGGTCGTAATCGGTATTTACAAATTTGAAGAGGTCATCAGGGTTGCCGCCGGACATCTCGAACATGAACAGCATCTGGGCTACTTCATTCTGGTTGTCAGGCAGTGCCTTCTTCGCCGGATCGGCGCCGAATAATTCAAAGCGGACCTTCTTGACAATATCGGTCAGTCCGGTAGTAGCTCCCACTATCTCCGCCTTCTCCAATTCTCTCTGCAGGCTTTCTACATAACGCAGGTTTTCCGGATTTTTCAACGCGTCGAAATCATCGCCCTCTATAACCAGGTAATTCATGTATGTGCCGGCAAGGTGGCTGTTCATAGCCATATCCGCCTGCCGTATAGGATGGCTGGTTTTGAACCATTTTACCGGGTTGTCATTTACAACAATCAGCCTCAATCCAACTACAGCCACAACAATCACCGCCGCGGCGACAGCTATAATAGTCTTGTTATATTTATAAGCCACGTCACGAAAACCGTGAAGCATCGCCGTCAACACACCCTTGCTGTCATCGGATTTTCCGAAGTTGCGTAAGGTCTTATCTGAAATCAACATGGCAATCGCCGGGTTGAGCGTAAGCGAAAGGAACCACGCCGTCGCTATCCCGAATGCCACAAACACGCCAAAAACCTGCACCGGCGGAATCGGCGTCAACGCCAGCGAAATAAACCCGGTTACGGTGGTCAGCGAAGTGAACAGCATGGGCACAAACAGCTCCTGTACCGTGTGCCGGATAGTGGCGTCTTTATGTTTGTATGCTTTATAACGATCATGGAATTCGGATATCATGTGAATCGAATTAAGCACCGCGATTGGAATCAAAAATATCGGTATCATGGACGACATGATATGCACCGTATGCCCGGTGAAAATCAAAAGCCCCATCGACCAGATAACCGACATCATAGCCACCACCATGGGGGCGATTAATATCCGCGCCTGCTTGAAAAACATAAGCATCAACAGGAAAATAATAATCATCGCCGCCGGGGCCGAATAGGCCATCTGCGAGAACATCTCCGCGCCGAATGAGTTTTCAGCCACGGGAAGCCCCGCTATATGATATGTTTCATCGCCGCCGTATTTGTCGGTAATAACCTGTATTTCGTTGGAGATACGGTGGGAGATATCCTTTGATTCGATAGGGATAAACAACGCTATCGCTTTGCCGTCCTCCGATGCCAGCTTACCCTTCAATATCGGGTTCTCCATAATACGCCCGAAGATATAATCGGCCTCCTCCTGGGTCTCTATCTTCTCATCCATCAGGGTGTTGATTATAATCGAGCCGCCGCTTCCCTGCTTGATATCATCCACGGTGGAAGGGGCGAGAATATCATCGACAATAACGCCGTCGATTTCCTCGATTTCGGCGGTTATATCATAAATCCTGTTCAACAGACCGGGAGTGAACGCGCCGCCCTCGGCAACCACACCCACCGCGATGAAATCCGAAAGGCTGAATATATCCTTGGCTTCTTCGTGGAACACACGCGCCGGTTCATCATGCTCGAGCATATTTTCGGGGTCGGTGTCGATTTTGATGTTGGGGAATTGGAAGGCGAAAAACGCGGTTATGGCAACCGCGATGGCAATCACGATCCATGGTTTTTTAATTGAAAATTCTGTAATGGCTTTTCTCATCAGCTACCGTCTCCTCTATTTCATTTTTCATAAATTTCGAGTTATTTAATAGACTTAGATGAGAAACAGCCGCAAACGATTCATGTTTTTTTAAAACGTTGTGGGATA
>WJIJ01000006.1 GCA_014730345.1 Candidatus Zixiibacteriota bacterium
ACTGCCGTAGCCGCGGCGGTTTACCCGCTGTTAATGGCGATATATTCTTTATATGATGAAGGCGACAAACCGACCAAGTTCGGCAAAGGGCTTTTTATCGGGATGGCATTCACCGCCGGCGCCGGAAGTATTATCACTCTGCTCGGAGCGGCTCGCGGCGCGGTGGCTATTGGTTTTTATAAGGATATCGTCGGCAGGGAAATTTCCTTTTTCGAATTGAGTTATTACATGTTCCCCATCGGGGTATTGATGGTTTTCGTTCTCTGGTTTTTCTTCCTTTTTGTTTTCAAACCGGAGCGAAGTTCGATCCCGGGGCTCAGGGAACGGGCTAAAACCCTTTATTCTAAGCTGGGGCCTATTACCGGAACCGAAATTTTAACCCTTATAATAGTTTTCTCTACAATCTCGGTGATGGCTTTGCGTTCATTTATTCCCGCGCTGGAACCATTGAATAAAAGCGCGATAATACTGGTGGCGACTGTCCTGTTTTTCCTGCTGGACATTCTTACTGTCAAAGACCTCGAGGAAATTCCATGGAACATCATCCTCCTTTTCGGGGGAGCCATGAGTATCGGTTTCTGCCTGTGGGAAACGGGCGCCGCCAACTGGTTAGCAATTAATTGGCTTGTGCTTTTCGAGAAAGCCAACTGGCTTATTTTTGTCCTGGGAATAACTTTCTTTGTCTTGATGATGACCAATTTTATAATGAATGTTGCCGCGATAGCTATTTCAATTCCCGTCGCGCTGGTTATCGCGCCGTATCTCGGAGTTGCGCCCGAAGTAGTGCTTTTCTCGGCGCTGGTTGCCGCGGGTATGCCGTTTTTAATGCTCGTCGGAGCCGCTCCCAATGCCATCGCCTACGAAAGCAAACAATTTACATCCGGTGAGTTTTTCCTCGCCGGTGTCCCCGCCAGCATCATATTAATGGCGGTTATCGGTATTTTCGTTTACTTCGTATGGCCGGTAATGGGAATGCCGGTGCTAACTGGATAGGAGTTAATCTAAAAATTTAAAGGACAACTTAAAATGCAACAAGCTAAGTTCGGAACAGTTTTCAATTGCATGGACGGCAGAACACAACTACAGGTTAATGAATTTCTCCGCGAAAAATATGGACTTGATTACGTGGATACTATAACCGAACCCGGAATTGACGGGATTTTATCAGCGAATTCCGGAGAGCTGATAGAATATCTTAAACAGAAAGCTGGAATTTCCATTAATAAGCATGGTTCGGGTATAATAGCCATAGTCGGCCACCATGACTGCGCCGGAAATCCTGTGGATAAAACAACGCATATCGAACAGGTCAAATCGAGCATAGATGTAGTCTCCTCCTGGGGTTTCCCGGCGGAGGTTATTGGAATATGGGTGAACGAGAACTGGGAGGTTGAGGTTATAGAATAGCCAATGCACTGTCTATTAACTGCATACGCCATTATTCGATTGCATTATACTACATTAATACAATAATATTATCCTATTAATACATTGCCCCGTAAATACTTGCATTATTTATATAACATTATATTGACTTTATTAGTAAATATAGTGTATTAGTATTTCAGGCAAGGGTTTTTCGCTTATGACGGGGATGCTGTCCTTGCCGTCGAACAGGCGTAATGAACTCCAAAGCTCTGATTGATAAAACCGCCTGCAATTAAAACAGGATAAATTTATCGAATATTATAGGTGTTGTTAATAGGCCGCAAAGAACCTGAATCAATTGAATGAGTGTTTTATGCCATTTAAGACGGGCAAATTTAAACTGAACGGAAGCCTGAAAGTTCTCAACGATAAAATAAACTACTTGAAGAGGGATTCCCTCAACAGGAATAATAGATTCAAAAGCGGCATTCGAAACAATCATCATGACATTCTCCATCCTCCGAGTCCGCTGGTGGAGTTTTTCAAAAGTAAAAGACCGAATGGCGGCGGAAAAACAGAACAATTATCGCCGGGGGCAATCCAATTCCAGGAATACCGCTGGTTCCAAGCATTCATCGATAATATTCCGATCATGGTGGACGCGTTCGATGAGAACAATGTAATTATTCTATGGAACAAAGAATGCGAAAGAATCACCGGTTATAGTAAAGAAGAAATTGTCAACAATCCCCGCGGTATGGAAATTTTATACCCTGACCCGCAATACCGTAATGAAATGTTTAGCGCGGTGACGGAACGTAGCTTCGATTTCCGTGGATTGGAATGGGAATTGACATGCAAGGATGGCTCAAAAAAAACGATCTCCTGGTATAATGTCGGGGAAAGCCTCTCTCCTCCCGGTTGGGGGACATGGGCGGTAGGCATCGATGTTACCGAACGTAAAAGGGCCGAAAAACTGCTGAATATCCAGAAAGATCTGAGCATGAAATTAAATTTAGCGGCGGATTTCGAGTCGGCATTGAATAGTTTGCTTGATTCGGCATTAGAGATTGACTTTATTGATTGCGGAGGCATCTACAGGGTTGACCATGAAAAGAAAAAGATACGGCTTGTGGCCCATAAGGGGCTTAGTGAAAGGTTTATTGAATCAACCCTCGAGTTTGGTTTCGATACTCCCCAGGCAGATATAGCACTCAAGGGAACTCCGGTTTATAGCATATATAAAGACCTGATCTCGGATTGCGATAAACCCCGGCGGGATGAATCTATCAAAGGTATTTCAGTATTTCCAATTAAATACGGAAACAATGTGATCGCTTCATTGAATATCGCTTCAAAAACCAGTAATGAGATTCCGGTGTGGGCGAGGGATACCATACAAGCGATAGCGTCAATGACAGGTGATGTTATCAATCGCATCGAAATCCAGGACCAGCTTCAGGAAACAGTATCCCAGCTGGATAAAGTGTTAACGAGTATGAGCGATGGTTTCTTCATCCTCGATAATAATATGATTATTACATACTTCAACCCGGCGGCCGAGAAACTTCTTGGAAGAAAACGTGAAGATGTTATTGGCTTCCATATTTTCGATGAGGCTTTCCCGGAAGCGAAGGGGTCAATATTCGATGAGAAGTACAATCTTGCCCTTAAGACCGGCGAGAGAGTAAGTTTCGAGGCTTACTTCGATAAGGAACCATACTCCAATTGGTATGAAGTGCGCGCGTTTCCGTTCGATGAAGGTTTAGCTATCTATTTCCTGGTGACTACTGAACGGAAAAGGGTTGAAGAAGCGCTTATCGAGAGCGAAAAACGTTTCCGCAATATTTTCGAACAAGCCGGTGATGTAGTTTTTGTCCATGATTTCGAGGGTAAAATCCTTGAAGTAAACCAGAAATTCGTGGATGTTTTCGGTTACACCAGAGAAGAAGCTTTGCAGATGACTTGTTTTGACGCCCACTCGCCGGATCCCGAATCCCAGGAAGCGGGTAAAAAAGCCTTCCGGGAGCTGATAGAAACGGGCATAGTGAATTTCGAATCCGATTTCATCAGGAAATCAGGGGAAGTTTTTGCGGGCGAAGTTTCGGCGTCCTTATTGACCATCGGAAACCGACAGTTCGTCCAGGGCGTATTCCGGGACATTACCGCGAGGAAAAAATCCGAGGAAGCTCTAAAGAGAAGCGAGGAGAAATACCGTAATCTTTTCGAAACCATGGCCCAGGGAGTTGTTTATCATGACCGCGACGGCAATATAACTTCGGCAAATCCCGCGGCTTGCAGAATATTGGGGTTGACGCTGGATCAAATGCTCGGCAGGGATTCCATGGACCCGCGTTGGAGAGCGATAAGGGCGGATGGCAGTGATTTCCCCGGAAACGAACATCCGAGCATGGAAGCCCTGAGAACCGGTTGCGAAGTGAGAAACGTGATGATGGGGGTCTTCAACCCTAATAACAACAGCTATTCATGGATACAGGTCAACGCCGTACCTGAATTCCGGAACGCGGACAATAAACCTCACCGGGTTTATACGACTTTCGAAGATGTCACCGAGCAAAAAAATCTTGAGAATGCTTTGAGAGAAAGCAGGAATAGATACAGGCTGGCTACCAACGCGGCTAAAGTGGGAGTATGGGACTGGAATATAAAGACAGGTGAATTCTACCTCGATCCAATTATAAAAGCATTCCTCGGATACGAGGACCACGAGATACCCAATGACCTGGAAAAATGGAACGATTACGTACATCCAGAAGACCGGGAAATGGTCATGGATGCTGTACAGAAGCATTTGGAAGGTAGAATCGGGGAGTACAAGATAGAGCATCGTATGGTTCACCGCAACGGTTCCGTCCGCTGGGTTCTGGCCAAGGGCCAAAGGATTTTGGGAGATGATGGTAATGTTGTTCGCCTTATAGGAACCGACGAAGATATTACTCACCGGAAGTTGTCCGAGAAGGCTCTTCGTGAATCCGAATTGCGTTATCGCACATTGTTTGAAAAAACAGCAAATCCGATAATGGTAATCGACAAAACCGGCCGTTATATTGATTGCAATGAAGCCGCCCTCGAGTTTTTGGAATGCAACCGTCATGAATTAATCGGCAGGGAAGTTTCCTACTACTTGCCACCCGATTTCGATCCGGATACAATGAGTAAGCATAAGAGTTTATGGGAAACCGGGGGCAATATAGAGACAGAATATTTCATAAACGGCCGGATCAAAATCCTCGAGTTATCCATAACCCCAATCGACTGGCGCGGAGAGCACGCTGTGATAGGCCTTGGCAAGGATATTACCGACCGTGTTGAAGCCGAAAGAGCGCTTAGAGACAGTGAAGAACGCTACCGGACTATCTTTGACAATTCAGCGCTGGGAATTTTCGAGTATTCTATCGACGGCAAAATCATTAATGTAAACCAGGCTTACGCTGAATTATACGGTTATGAGTCCCCTGCTGAGGTTTTTGAAGCAATCGACGATGTTGGCAAACATTTCTATGTATTTCCTGAAAAGAGAAACGAGATTATTCGCGAGGTTACCGAAAAACGCGGTGTTTTAATTTACGAGAACCTTTACCGGCGCAAAGATGGATCCGAATTCGTGGGCAATCTAAAACTGGAGGCGGTTCGCGATGAAACCGGCAATATTCTCTACCTTTTCGGTTTCGTTGAAGATATCACTGAACGCAGGAAGTTCGAAGACGAATTGCGCCGCAAAGAAAGGGAGTTCAGAACACTTGCGGAAAATGCTCCGGATATCATAGCCAGGCTTGACCGGGAATATCGCCATATATATGTCAATCCGGTTATAGAGCAATCAACCGGTCTTGGGCCTGAATTCTTTATCGGTAAATCACACAGGGATTTGGGGATGCCTGAGGAAATCGCTAACACATGGATCAGCCAACTTGAAAATGTATTTCAATCGCGCGAAAAGAAAGTTCATAATTTCGATTTTAATACTCCGGGCGGCAAAAGGTATTACGAATCTCTGGTCGTCCCCGAATTTGACGATTATGGTGAGGTAAACTCCGTGCTGGGTATTACCCGGGATATCACTGATAGAATTAAAGCGGAAGAAGAATTAAAAGCATCCTTGAAGGAAAAAGAAGTTCTATTGAAAGAATTGCACCATCGGGTTAAAAATAATCTGCAAATTGTATCGAGCCTTCTGGGATTTCAATCGCAGACAATCCAGAACGAGGAAGCCAAAGCTGTATTCCGCGACAGCCAGGCAAGGATAAAATCGATAGGATTGATACATGAACAATTATACCGGGAATCGGACCTCTCGAGGATAAATTTCAGGAAATACATTGAAGAGCTTATCTACAGCCTGCATGCTTCGTTCGGTATCCGGTTCGGAAAAATAGAATTGGAAATTGAAACTAATGATGTTTCATTGAGCCTGGAACAGTCCATACCATGCGGCATGATAGTTAACGAAATCGTGTCGAATTCATTAAAACACGCGTTCCCCGGAGACAGAAAGGGTAAAATTAAAATCTACTTCGAATCAAAGGGGAACCTATGTTATCTAAATATCTCTGATGATGGTGTGGGACTACCTGAGGGATTCGAACTTGAGCTTCAAAACACCATGGGAATGCAACTTATAATACTTTTAACGAAGCAGTTGAAAGGAGAAGTGGAGCATATTAATGAAAATGGAACGAGATTTAAAATAGAGTTTCCTTTAAAAAGTATTTAAAGAGTTGAAATATAAATCGACTTGCGGATTTGATTTAGTTTTCGCTGGTTGGAGGGGATTACATCATGAGTAACAAAGTTAAGATTCTGATAGCTGAAGACGAAATGCTGGTAGCGAAAAACCTTCAGAAAAATCTTGAAGATTTCGGCTTCGAAATCGTTTCGACTACTTGCTCAGGAGAGGAAACAATACTTAAAGCCATCGAGACGAAACCGCAACTGCTATTGATGGATATCCGTCTTGAAGGCGATATAGATGGTATTGAAGCGGCCGGGCTCATCAACCACCGCATGGACATCCCTATTGTCTACCTTACCGCCTATGCTGATGAAAATACAATTCAACGCGCCAAACAAACCAATCCCTACGGCTATTTAATTAAGCCCTTTGATCCTATTGAGCTTCGGACCACCATAGAAATGGCGCTGAACAAACACCAGCTCGAGAGTAAAAGTAGAGACCGCCAGGAATGGCTGGAAACGATCCTTGACGGCGTTGGTCACGGCATAATCGTCACCAACGAGAAAGGCGCGGTTTCTTTTATGAATCCGGTTGCGGAGTTTATGACAGGATGGAAATACGAAGAAGCCTTTGGCCGGGATTTGATCGATGTACTCAAAATCCTCCACGAGGACACGCGCAAAATGGTGGAACAACCAAGCATACAAGCCCTTGGTGAGAAAAATATAGTACGCCAGTCATACCGGACCATCCTTTGCGGAAAGGACGGCAAGGAGTTTCTTGTGGACTACTGCGCCTCGTTTATCCGCGATATTGAGAACAACATTATCGGAATAGTGCTTGATTTGAATGAAATAGGCCGAGGTATCATAAATACCGGTATAGAAAAAGCTCCATCAAATGACGGCAGTTGAGCGGATGCCGGCTCATACTGTTATACCGGTATTGTATCCACAAAATTCCGATAAACCAACGCTTGACTTTCCCTATCTTCAATATATATTATAGTATAGTAGTAAACTAATAACCCGTTGAAAAAGGTGACTTATGCGCGCTGTCAGTATTGCCCTGGTTATACTTGCTTTCGTATTTACGGCATCGGCCTTCGCTGAAAACAGTTATTTTATTGTCGTTGATGCCAGCGGTTCTTTCGAACAATCATCGTTAAATGGTTATCCCGGTAAATATTACGGGAAATCCGGGGATTTTATTTTCCTTTATGGTAATGATGACAATCTTTGTTGGTTGGGTGAACGAGCAATTCCTGTAGAATTCAGAACTATAGGAGAACCGCGACAATTATTCCTCGTTTATGGCTCCCAAAAAACAAATGTAAACGAGTCGCCGGAAACACTGTTCTCAAACGGCGATTGTTTCGTTACATTAAGGCTTCCCGATAATTACACTTTTTACCGGAAGCTGACATTAAACTCCTACCCGGATAATATTCAAACAGAATCGCCCGAAATACTGCTCGAATTCGATCCGGTTGTTAACCAGATGATAGAACAGGTGAATATAGACACCCTTGAAATACTGCTCAGGGGCCTTTCCGGCGAAGAAGAAGTTACTATCGGAGGTCAGCCTTACACTATAGATACCCGCTACTCCGGCACTGAAGGCAACTCGATGGCCGCCCAGTGGTTGATGGAAATACTGGAGCGCTATGGTTACCAGGTTGAATATCACTCCTTCTACAGCGGCCAGGGACGGCACACGACCGCCTACGACCAGAACAGGATGTGGCTGGTAGCCCAGAACAGCGAGGCGTTGCGGACCACGGATGGCGGGCAAACCTGGAATGTGATGGAGATTAATACATCCGAAGACTTATGGGGAATCGAAAATATAGGTCCGGATTCAGTTTGGATCACCGGAGACCGGGGAACGATAAGGTTCTCTTCTGATGGCGGAGAAACTTTCGCCTCCCAGAGCGCCGGTTCAAGCGCGTTTTTATTCGGTTTATGTTTTATCAATTCCCAGGAAGGCTGGATTGCCAGGGATAATGGCAGAATACTGCATACAAGCAACGCCGGCCAGAGTTGGTTAACACAGACTACTCCCACCGGAAGCAGATTGTACGATGTTTGCTTCGCCGATTCAGATAATGGTTGGGCTTGCGGCAGGGACGGGACGATAATCCATACCTCGGACGGCGGTAGTAACTGGGAAACCCAGTCCTCAGGGACCAATCAACGTCTTTACAGCATCGACTTTATAAACGCCAATACCGGCTGGGCAGTCGGTTGGGGCGGCGTAGTACTGAAAACTACTAATGGAGGCGATAACTGGACGGACGTTGACATCGGTTCAATGGCTGAAAAATATCATGTCGATTTCTCCGATGCTATGCATGGATGTATCGTAGGCTGGTACGGCGAGATTTTCACGACCGCGGATGGCGGTGATAACTGGACCCAGCGGGATATCGGAACGGCCAAGGATTTCTATGGCGTTGAATTCGCTGATAACATGAATGGTATCGCCTGCGGCGATGGGATTATCATGACTACATCCGATGGCGGAGAGACCTGGAATAACGCCAGCGGGGGAGTTGAAAACGCTCTGGATAATGTTGTAGCCACATTGCCCGGAAGTGTAACCCCCGATGAACAGGTCATAATCTGCGGCCATTTTGATTCCATATCCGAACAGCCGACAGTCCGGGCGCCGGGCGCCGATGACAACGGTTCCGGTACATTGGCAGTAATTGAAGCGGCGAGAATCTTCAGGAACTACTCATTCGACAGGACGATTAAATTCTGCCTTTGGAATGGCGAAGAACAGGGATTGCTTGGTTCGGCGGCTTACGCGGCCGATGCTTTCAACGCCGGTGACGATATTGTTGGCGTTTATAATTTCGATATGATAGCCTGGGACGGCAATGATGACCGCGTCGCGGAGCTTCATGTCGGCACTATGAGCTCATCCCAGGTAATCGGTGACCTGTTCGAAGAGGTTCTCGATGATTATTCAATCGATTTAAACACCGAATACCTGACCTGGGGCGCGACTGACCGTTCCGACCATGCTTCTTTCTGGCAATATAACTACCCGGCGATACTTGGTATCGAGGATTTCACCGGCGATTTTCATCCCTATTATCATACAACCAATGACAACATTGATTACATCAACTGGGATTATTTCCATATATATTCCCGGGCGGCTATCGGGGCTACGGCTACCCTGGCGCACCCGGAATATCTTGATGTCGATGAGGAAAATAACCCTGCTCTTCCCTATTCAATCGATGCGGTTAGTAACTACCCGAACCCATTTAACGCCGCCACGAATATTACCTTCGAGCTTGCTCACAAGAGCAATGTAAAAATCGAAATCTTTAACATTTACGGCCAGAAAATAGAGAAAATTCTCGATAGTGAAATATCCTCGGGTATCCATACAATCAACTGGGATGCCGCGGATTATGCGTCCGGTGTATATTTCTACAGGATAAGCACTTCCGAGCAATCACTGACAAAGCGAATGACTCTTGTTAAATAGGCTTTTCATTGCAGGCAACCGCTTTGTATAAATGCGGTTGCCTTTGCTTTAAAGCATCAATTATCAATTACTCGTTGACAAGTAAGCATCAATAAATTATACTGTAATAGTACATTTTATTCTTCTTAATAATTCCATAAAATTGGTAAGTTTTTGAATAATTACATCACCCATTTTTATCTGCTAATGTTCGAAAATTAAAATTTGATAACTTATAAACAAATCTCATTGAACTATTAATTCAGGGAGAACTTATGCGAAAATCTTTTATCACCCTCACTCTCGCTTTATTGATGGCTGGTGCGGCAGGAATCGCCTCCGCCGGTGACATCGATCCCGGCCTTGAAAAGGTAATGGAGTCGATGACCGCCGACCAGGAGATTTCCGTTCTGGTATATCTTAATGACCAGGCGAATCTCGCGGCTATCACCGACCAGATGGATTCTCAGAACGCCACTCTG
>WJIJ01000017.1 GCA_014730345.1 Candidatus Zixiibacteriota bacterium
GATAAATCCAAAAACGAAAGGGCAAAGCGAGACCTGGGTATAGAAATTGTGGACCCCGAAAAAATCTACGACCTTGAAGTAGATGTTTTCTCACCCTGCGCTTTGGGGCGTATTATTAACGATGAAACAATCGACCGGCTTAATTGTAAAATTATCGGCGGCGCGGCCAATAATCAGCTTGAAGCTGATTCACTGGCTGAAACTCTTCATGAAAGGGGCATAATCTTCGCTCCCGATTTTATTATCGGCGCCGGCGGATTGATAAATGTATGCAATGAAATCGAAGGTTCGGACCAATCGAAGTCATTCGCCGATGCCAGTAAGATTTATGACAAGATTAACAAGATAATCGAAATATCCGAGGAAAAGGGAACGACCACGCTGGACGCGGCGATGGTAATGGCCAGACAGCGCCTTGACAGGGTAAAACGTCTGCGCGGATTGATTTAACATTTCGGAGAGAGATTTGATAAGATCGCTAAATGATATGATAGTCAACGCCAGGGCATCCGGGCGCAAGAAACTCGCGGTTGCCGCGGCAAACGAAGTTGAGGTTTTAAGGGCTGTTGAACAGGCTCGAAGCGAAGGCCTTGTTGAAGGAATTCTCGTTGGAGATAAAACCGCAATCGAATCGGCTTGTGAACAGGCGGAGGTGAAATCTTCGGATTACAGAGTCGTTAATGTGTCTCAACCTCCCGCGGCCGCGCTTGAGTGCTGCCGGATGATACGCGAAGGCAGTGCCGATTTCATGATGAAAGGCGCTATTAAAACCGGCGATTTTATGAAAGCGATCCTGGATAAAAACGATGGGCTTTCACGGGGAGGGCTTTTAAGCCATGTTGCCGTATTCGAAACCGACAACCTCGGCAGGCTCATATTCGTGACCGACGCGGCCATCAACATTTTCCCAACGCTTTCCGAAAAGGCCGGGATAGTACAAAACGCGGTGGGCATCGCCCAAAATATCGGTTATGATGAACCAATTGTGGCTTGCCTTGGGGCCGTGGAAGTTGTCAATCCCGATAAGATGCCCGATACAGTTGATTCAGCGGCACTGGCGGTAATGTCGCAACGCGGGCAGATAACCGGATGCGTTATCGACGGGCCGCTCGCTCTCGATGTGGCGATCAGCGAAAAAGCGGCATCGGTTAAGGGGCTGAAATCTCCCGGCGCGGGTAGGGCTGATATTCTTCTCGCTCCGGAAATTCATAGCGCTAATATACTATACAAATCGTTGACATATATCTCCGGCGCCCAGGCGGCGGCTATAGTTACCGGGACTATCGCTCCGGTAGTACTTACATCCCGCGCCGATGACCATCAAACGAAGTTTCTTTCTATAGCAATGGGCGCGGCTGGCATTAAGACGGATAATTAAGGACACTTCTCTTCTAAATATGGAGGACCTATGGCATTCGAAGAAAAAGGCAAGATATGGATGAACGGCGAACTGGTTGATTGGAAGGACGCCAAAATCCACGTTTTATCGCATGTTGTTCATTACGGTTCGGCGGTTTTCGAAGGATTGCGATGTTATAAAAACAAGAACGGTTCGGCAATATTCAGACTTCAGGACCATACCCGCCGGCTTTTCAATTCGGCGAAAATTTATCGTATGGAAATTCCATACACAGAGGACGAGATAAACGAAGCCATAATTAATTTAATCAAGACCAATGAACTCGACCAGTGCTATATACGCCCCTTGGTCTATCGCGGGTATAAACAGCTCGGAGTAGACCCCGCCGGCTGCCCTATCGATGTTTGTCTCGCGGTTTGGTACTGGGGCGCATATCTCGGACCCGAAGCCCTCGAAAATGGGGTCCCCGTGTGTGTTTCCTCCTGGAACCGCTCCGCGCCGAACACATCGCCGGCGATGGCTAAAGCCGGCTCCAATTACATGAGCGGGCAGTTAATAAAAATGGAGGCTATTAACCACGGCTACGTGGAAGGCATCGCGCTGGATGTCTACGGCCATGTCTCCGAAGGTTCCGGCGAAAACCTGTTTATGGTCAAAGAAACCAAACCGGGCGAAAAACCCATTATTGTAACACCGCCCTTTGGCGCTTCTATTCTCGCCGGTATTACCCGCGATACGGTGATGACCCTGGCTCATGACCTCGGATATGAAGTTGTCGAGCAGATGATACCCAGGGAAGCCCTGTACATCGCCAACGAGGTTTTCTTCACCGGTTCGGCGGCGGAAGTTACGCCGATAAGCTCGATTGACAAGATTCCCATAGGTTCGGGAAAACGGGGCCCGGTAACCAAAGAATTACAGGAAAAATTCTTCGCTATCCTCGAAGGAGAGGAAGAGGATAGATACGGCTGGTTGACATATATTTAATTGCCGGCAATATTAGTTTTCCGATAAGCCGAAGTTTGTGCTTCGGCTTTTTATTTATTTAATTTCAGGAACAAAAAAACATTGCGCGGGTTAATTGTAATTATTAAAATCGTAAGGGTTTATACGGGTTCGTGTATTTTATGAAAAAAGTCGTACTTTATTCAATCTTATTAATCATTGGTCTTGCTGGTTCTCAGGTACTACCCTTGATAACCGGGGGCGATTTAAAATGGCTGACTTTAAGCGTCGATTTGCTGACCATGATAGGTCTCTCCTATATAATGATTCATGTCGGTTATGAATTCGAGATTGATAAAAGCAACTTAAGACAATATGGTTGGGATTATGTGGTGGCAATGACCGCCGCCGCTTTCCCATGGATTTTCGTCGTACTCTACATGATTTTCGTGATGCTTCCGCCGGAATTCTGGAGCAACTGGGATGCCTGGAAGGAATCGTTGTTGGCCGGGCGCTTCGCCGCTCCCACTTCAGCGGGCGTACTTTTTTCCATGCTCGCCGCCGCAGGTCTGGGGGCGACATGGCTGTTCCGAAAGGCGAGGATTCTGGCTATTTTCGATGACCTCGACACTGTCTTGCTCATGATACCTCTTAAAATGCTTATGGTCGGCTTCGCCTGGCAGTTGGGGTTTATTATTGTAGTGATGGTGGTGATGCTTTGGATTGCCTGGAAATGGATGCACCGGATAAATATCTCCATAACCTGGAAATCGGTGCTGTTTTATTCGGCGGTAATTGGTATCGCGAGTGAACTACTTTATAATTTCAGTAAGATAGTCGATGATTCGATACCAATTCATATTGAAGTTCTATTGCCGGCATTCGTACTTGGGGTTATAATTAAAAGGGTTTCGGTCGAATCCGGCAAAGGTCGTTTTACGGATATACTTGAAACTGCTGTAGAGAAAAAAGCATCCACAATAGTCTCCGCAGTTTTCATGGTACTTGTCGGGCTGAACATGCCCGCGATAATCGGTCAGGTTGGGAGCGGCGTCGGGGAAGCCGTGAAAACAGCAGGTTCGGTACTGGCAACTCAACCATTTCCGTCGGTGGGCATGATAATATTCCATGTTCTTATGATCACCATTGTATCCAATATCGGGAAGATGTTTCCCGCGTTCTGCTACCGCAAGGAGGCGGACTGGCGTGAACGGCTGGCTGTGGCGATAGGTATGTGGCCCCGCGGCGAAGTCGGGGCGGGTGTATTGGTAGTAAGCCTTGGCTATGGTATCGGCGGCCCGGTAGTAACTGTGGCTATGCTCTCTCTCGCATTGAACCTGCTTTTGACCGGAGTGTTTATAGCGATGGTAAAAAGACTGCTTAAAAACGTTCCCCGTTGATTACTTTATACCCGTAATCAATCCTGTAGGCCCCGGCAGGTCGATATGCTTAATTTCCTTAAAACCGGCCTTAATCATCCATTCACGATACTCTTCCTCGGTGTATGAGCCTCCTTTTCGGGTTCCAACCAGCATGTTGATGGCGAATAAGGCCGCCTGTTTGGGCGAAGTACGATCGGAATTTAGTATAAAATCCTGCATCACGATTTTTCCTCCAGGCTCGAGGGCGTTCAATGACTTATTGAATAATTCCACGTTTTCCTCAGGCCCGTTCATATGGCATATTGCGGATAAGAATACCAAGTCATAGCCGGAGCCGAAATCATCGTCGCGGAAATCACCAGGGATGGTTTTTACCCTGTGCGATAAACTTCCCTCGTTGATATATTTTTCCGCGAGGGGAATAACTGCCGGCAGGTCAAAAACATCCGCCTCCAAGTTGTCGTTAGCTTTTGCGAACGCCAGAGAATATGCCCCTGAACCGCCCCCGATATCGAGCATCTTTCGGATTCCCTCTGCTCCAACGGCTTTTACCACGATTGGAGCGCGCAGTCTCGCGTTGCGATGCATCAACGCTATAAATGAGTTGGTCCATTCATCCCCCCGTTCATTCATGTCTCTGTAGGTTACCGATGTCCCTTCCCGGACACAATCAGTGAGTCTGTCCCACCTGCTCCAGAGATTGGCGATATGCATCAGCGCGTCCCGCGCGCTGTCATCGGCGTCCCTGCTTAAAAACCTCTCAGCCATCGGGGAATTTTCGAAAATCTCTCCATCCTTAATAAGTGTGCCGATGGCCACAAGCGCGTTCAAAAGGGCATCGGTGGCCCGGGGATCGGTTCCGATTTTTCCCGCCAACTCCGGCGCTGTTGCTCCCTTATTAATATGGGTATGGATATCAAGCTCCAGCGATGTGAGCAATATCCTGCTTTCCATGAACCCGCGGAGATTTTGCATGAAATCATCAGGCAATACTCCGGCCTCGTCGCGGGCTTTCATTGCCGCCATCTTTTTCCTTTTATTTGCTTCCATGGTAGAGCGCAGATCACTCTCGTCGAGATTCGCCAACCGTTCTACAATCTTGCCGTTTTTAAGGTGCTCTTCCACTATCTCGGGGATATCCCCGGGGGTGAGTTTTGAATACCATATTCCATCGGGATAGATTACCATGTTAGGTCCCCGGTCGCATAAACCAAAAGAACCGCAGGGGGTTACCTGAACTTCGTTTTCGAGACCCAGAGATACTATTTCCTTCTGTAGTTTATCCAGCAAATCAAATGCTCCATTGGCGGCGCACGACGGCGCCCCGGGTGGTTTTTCCTGTGTGCAGATGTAGATGTGATACTTGCAGGCTTCCATTGGCTTCCTCCGGTTTGGTTTATATTCTTATCACCTTTTAGATAATAACTGCGAATGTTCATTTCAATCTTTTATTTTTGGCTTAAGTAGGAATAGATTTTTGAAAAAAATAATAATGAAGTTGCCTTCCATTCGTTGATTCATTTACTATTAACGATGGCTTGGACTAATTATCATACTCACAGCAATTTCTGCGACGCCGTCGGTGACCCGGAAGAGTATATCCAGAATGCCGTCCGGAATAGTATTAAGCTCCTCGGATTTTCAAGTCACGCTCCCGTGAGCTTCCCGGTCTACGGTATGATGAAAAAGGACAGGTTGCCGGAATATTGCCGAAGGCTCCGCGAACTTAAGGAAAAATACAAAGGTCTGATAGAAGTATTTACCGGACTGGAGATTGATTATATCCCCGGCGAAACCGGACCTGACCTGGAGCTTTTTAATACTATCTGTCTCGATTTCAAGATAGGTTCGGTGCATTTCATTGGTTACGAAGATGAAACCATGCCCTGGCAGTTGGATGGAACCCAGGAACAATTTAAGTGGGGTATCGACAACCTGTTTGACGGGAGCATAAGGAAACTTGTCGAAAAATATTACTCGTTGATCCGGGAGATGGTTAAAAAAGAACCCCCCGATATTATCGGGCATCTCGATTTAATCAAGAAGAACAATCCCGGTGATTTATTTTATTCGGAAAATGAGCCGTGGTATCGCGACGCCATTGAGGAAACCCTCGCGGTAATCTCTGAATCTGAATGTATAATTGAGGTGAATACAGGCGGTTTAGCGCGGGGCCGTACCGATTCGCTCTATCCCTCCGAATGGATTATCCAAAAGTGTTATGAATTATCAATTCCATTGACCATTAACGCGGATGCCCATAAGCCGGATATGGTTGCCGCATGTTTCCCCGAAGCCGCAAAAACCCTTTATGAAATCGGTTTCCGAGAATTGCGGATACTCACCGATGAAGGATGGAAACCATGTCCGTTCACCGAAGAGGGCCTTGAATTATCTATGATACACAAACGGTGAAAATACCATAGAATAATCGATGTTGACTATCCGTTGTTCGAAATGTAAAGCCAAAGTGTTCAAATATCATAAAATCGGCAAGGGGAGGGTTTTGCGGTGCTGGTTCGACCGCATCAGGCACGACTACAGCATACGCAAAGGCGATGATGTATATTGCCAGTGCGGGAATTTGATAGGTGTTGTTGAAGGAAAGAAGGTAAACATGAAACAAAGCGCTTTTGTATATTCAGGTACTAAAAGCAGGGGATAGGCAGAAATTACCGGGGATTTGTTTATTTATATTGATTGGTGAAAGCCGGGGGCTTATAATGGTGGAACGACTAACGGACAGGCGCTAAATGAGTAATCCAACCTATGACTATGACCTAATCGTTATCGGCACCGGACCATCGGGGCAAAAGGCGGCAATTATCGCCGCTCAACTCGGTAAAAAGGTCGCCGTGGTTGAGCGAAGGATGGAAATCGGCGGGGTATGTGTCAATACCGGCACTATTCCATCGAAAACCATTCGTGAGGCGGTCATAAAACTTACCGGGTACACCGAACGCGCTTTTCACGGGGCATCCTACAGGGTCAAGGAGAATATAACCGTCGATGATCTCCTTTCGAGATGCAACAAGGTTATCCGCCGGGAGATAAATATACTCAAGAATCATTTCATGTCCCATAATATCGATGTGCTTTATGGAAACGCGCGGTTTATGGACCCTCATACCGTTGAATATGAAAGCCCCCACGGACCCAAGGAAGCGACCGCTGAAAACATAATTATTGCCGTTGGTACGGTTCCCCGGGATCCGGATGATATCGGAATTGATGATGATATAATTCTGAACAGCGATTCTATCCTGAAGCTCCATAGAATCCCCAAAAATATAATTGTCATCGGCGGTGGGGTTATCGGGATTGAATACGCTTCCATATTCGCGACTCTTGGTGTCTCGGTAACTCTCATCAACCGCAGTGACCGTATGCTTCGTTTCGTGGACAGCGAAATAATAGATTCGCTTGTCAACCAGATGAGGGAAGCAGGGGTAACGATTCGCGCGCCGGAGGAACTCGACCATGTGGAAGTTTTAAGCAAGGAACCACGCTCCGCGGCGGTTTATTTAAAATCGAAAAAGGTGGTTAAGGCCGATTCGGTGCTCTTCGCTCTTGGAAGGATGGGCGCTACCGCTGATTTGAATCTCGAGGCCGCCGGCCTTATCAGCGACAAACGGGGTCTTATCCCGGTAAATGAAAAATACAAAACCAAAGCGGACCATATCTACGCCGTTGGCGATGTTATCGGTTTCCCCTCGCTGGCATCGACAAGTTACGAACAGGGACGACAGGCGGCATACTATATGTTCGATCACTCATGTCCGCCTATTCCCACGGTATTCCCATATGGTATCTACTCCATACCTGAGATATCGTATGTCGGCGCGAGCGAACTCGAATTGACCGAGAAAGGCATTCCCTACGAATCGGGGATAGCGCGGTACCGGGAAACGGCCAGGGGGCAGATACTCGGCGATTTTACCGGGTTGCTAAAACTGCTGGTAGATACAGAGGATAATAAAATCCTCGGAGTTCACGCGATAGGTACCGGGGCTACCGAGATTATTCATATTGGGCAGGCTATTATGGGGCTTGGCGGCACCCTTGATTTCATCATGGATGCCGTTTTCAATTATCCCACCCTGGCAGAATGCTATAAAATCGCCGCCCAGGATGTTTACAACAAACTCCATTATAGATAATAAACCGGGAAGAATTGAATTCAACCACACTCGAAAAGCTTGTCGATTTCATCAGGGAACTCCACGGGCATCTCGATGAAATGCATGGGCTGGAGCATAAAAAAAGGCTCCTCGATGACGCGCGCCATCTCGGTAAGGGCAAAGCATACGATGACGACCTGCTTGTATTCGGCGCATATTTGCACGGCCTGAAGGATGATGAGAAAAGTAAAGCTGTTGAGTTCCTTCAATCGTTTGACTTTAACCAGCCCGTTATCGACGATATCATCAAAGTCGCCCTGGAATCGGAAAAAGATGCCGAACCAGAAACCACCGAAGGAGCTTTGCTTCATGATGCTCATCTTATTGAAGGCGGCAAATACTTCGGAATTGCCAAATCGCTGGTAACCGGAACACTGAGCGGCCAAACCCTGTTGGAAACACTCGTATATATCGAAAACAATCATGTTGGCAGATTCAAATGTGTTTTCCCCGAAGCGCAGGAGATTTACACGGAAAAGGATAAATTCACCGGCGAATTTGTCCGCCATGTTAAAAGGGTATTGAATGATGAAAAGTAATCCGGTTACGACGGTTCTTTTCCTATGGAATCCTAAAGATGAGTTACGCGGCTATTTAACTGACCGCTTAAAAAAATATAATGACGTCCGGTTGATTTTTCCGGAGGAAGGGGACGATGAAAAATTTTACTTCCGGCATGCGCCTGAGGCCGATGTTATCGTCGGATGGCGTCCTACCGAAGAACTGCTCGAAAAAGCGTACAAATTAAAGCTGTTCATTAATCCCGGAGCGGGAGTCCAGCGGATTTTGCCGATGTTCAGGGAAGTTAATAAAACCCGCGATGTCGTACTGGTTAACGGACACGGGAATTCCTATTTCACCGCTGAACATATCGTCGCCCTTTTACTGGCCATGCTGAATAAGGTCGTACCTCACCATAACTGGATGGTTGAAGGAAAGTGGCGTATGGGCGATAATAATGCCGTTTCGATTCCCTTGCGCGATAAAAATGTCGGTCTGCTTGGTTATGGAGCTGTTAACAAAAAGGTGCATCGCTTCCTCAGCGGTTTCGATGTCCGTTTTTCGATCCTAAGAAAAAACTGGGATAAGCTGACCGAATCTCTTCCAACTGAAGTTGCTAAATATGAACCAGGCTCCCTGCATAATTTCCTTCGCGCGATTGATATGCTTATAATTGCTATCCCCCAAACAGAAGAGACCATTGGATTAATCGGCAAAGATGAACTCGAATTGCTGGGGAGAGACTCCTTCCTTGTAAACGCGGGAAGAGGGATTATTGTTGATGAGGTCTCGTTGTATAACGCATTAAAAAATGGCGTTATCGCCGGGGCCGCTATAGATGTATGGTACGATTATCAACCCGATGAAGATACCGATGGCAGGAGATATCCCTGCAATTTCCCGTTTCATGAACTCGATAATATCATCTTATCGCCCCACCGGGCGGCATCTCCATTTAGCGACCTGAAGCGATGGGATGAAGTAATCGAAAATATCGGCAGGTTTGCCGATGGCAGGGATAATTTTCTTAACGTTGTAAATCTTACAGCGGGATATTAAAAATTAAGGGGATTCCGGAAAGCCGAAATCCCCTTTCTATATTCCGTATAATATTATTTTCTAATTTTATCTGCTATAGTTACCCCTTCTTGGTGGTCTGTTTTTGCGGGGACGAGCTTCGTCGATACGGAGAGTCCTTCCGGCAAAATCGGTTCCGTTAAGGGCTTCCATCGCGGCTTCCGCCTGGTCAGGTTCTTCAAATTCGACAAAACCGAATCCTTTGCCCTCGATAATGTTTACTGATTTGACTTCGCCGTAATTAGCCATGAGCTCTCTAAGTTGGTCATCGCCGACGGAGTACTGTAAGTTGCCTACGTAAAGCTTGCTACCTTGCATCTTTACCTCGTGAAAAAAGTGAAATAATTACGTTCAATAATGTTATCTGAGAAAGGCAAAGATGACAAAGCTATCAAACCTTATCCCGAGACATTACTAAACAGGGATACTTTAAATGTACGCCAATGATATACAAATAGCGTTCATTTGTCAAGTTAAATCGGTATTCCTTACGAATAATTAACCGTATTTTAACAGGTTATTCACTATTTGTGAAATCATCGCAAAGTATTATCTGCGGACGTTTTACACCTACTCGAAGTTGCGTGGTCCCGTTAATCGAGGCAATTTCCCCTTCGTATTTTTTCAGCGCTTCAGTTACTTCCGGATTAAGTTCTTTCTCTCCGAATCCTTCAATTGAAATTACGGTGAATGGCGGTTTCAAATCTTCGATATCTTTCAGATTAATCCCTCCGGTAATTAATCCCGCAACACCGGCTTTTTCAAGTTCGACAAGCTTCTCCTTGTTAACTCCGGATTGAACCGCTATTGCGCCGGGTTTTAATTCATCGAGTACCAGCGTACCGAACCGCTCTCCTCCGTACCCCCATAACGCTTTAATGATCAAACCTTTATTGGCGACCGTGCAACCCCTGTCATTCGTCTTTTCAACTTTTCCCGGAATCCAGGCGTTTATCTCCAGTTCCTCGACCAGCGATTCGATTATCACCAGCCCGTGTTCCTCGCTTATCGACTTGACCTTTCCGCGAATAGGGGAGCGGCTGACCTTGAATTTAGATTTCTCCATCACTTCAGCCACATGCTGTCCAGCCTCGATTTCCTGTCCCTCCTTTACCTTAAGATATGGTTTCAATTCCTCCGGTTTTACGCCGATATCTCTCGCCGCCCTTACCGAAACCAGTTCCCCGGTGTGCTCCGGTTTCTCGCGGACCACTACTGTTCCTTCGGGAAGGACTTTTTCGATTTTGCCCGAGACCGGAGCGCGGAATAATATCGGGTCCAGCATACTATCCCGGTTCTCGGCGATTATCTCATCCTTTTCAATTATATCGCCGATACTTTTCTTGAAATACTTATCAAGCTCCTCAGGGGATATTTTCAATCGCTGGGCAATATTCAGGAAGAATGGACGCAGGAACTGCCGGGTGGATTTGGCGATAATATCACCGGGCGCGATTTGCTGGCCATCGGAAACCAGGACTTCCCCCGGTATCGCCAACTCCCTTTTCAACCTTATCTCTCCCTCGTAGATAATATCTTCCGCTTTGAAGGTAACATTTCTTTGCGGAAGCCGGTAATCTCGCGGAAGGTAGGGTATACGGCTGTCTCTCAATGGCCTGCCCCGGGCATCGATTATCAAACGCTGAACATCTTTACCAATTTCGAATTTTGTGTCCTTCAGCTTTAATTTCTTGACCTTTAACTTTACCTTGCCGTTGTCGTCGTCATCGAATGTCAATGTTTTCATTTCGCCGTATCGCATAACGAACTCATTGTCGCCGTTTATTTTGCTGGATACCTTGCCCTTGACTACATCCTTGTCCGGTTTTGTTTCTCCGCTGGGCGCGACAGCCGTTCCCAGTTTGACCATCCCGAATTTATAGAATAATTCCTTTGCTAATTCCGGATGCGAATCGGAAAGAACGCCCAGGTGCGGGAAGATAAACATGCTATCGACAGCCAACTCCGTTTTGCGGTGGGGTGTCAATCCGTTAATAAGAATAAGCGATGCCGTTTCCCGGGGTGTATGCGATAAAATACCCCCGCTACCGATAATCATATCAAAATCTTCCAGGTAGTTCTCTATGTTTACTTGCTCCAGCTTCCTCTTGCGTTTTCCTATCTGGCTGAAGCTCAATTCCTCGCCGTGGCGGCTCAGCGACAGACCCACCTTGACCTTGATATGGTCCTTAACCGCCTCCCTGATAGCCACCGATGCCGCGGCGCATTCTACCTTGGAATCCTCCATATCCGATGGAAGGGTTGTCGGCCGGACATATTTATTGCCCACGCGGTTCAATAACTCGGTATCGTCGATTTCAAAATCGAGCAGTTTCCTGACTTCCTCCAAACCGCCTGTCTTTACAACATTCAATATGCTGTAACTCATCCCCAGGTTGGCGCTGACGGTGCGGAATACCTCGCCCTTATCGGCGGTGAAAACATCGGTGGTCGCCCCGCCGATATCTATTGCCAGTATTTTTGAATCCTGGTCCTTGCTTATTACCGAAAGTATCTTGCTGAATGCCCCCGGCGTGGGAATTATTGGACTGCTGACCCATTTATTGTATTTTTCATAACCCGGCGCCTGGGACATAACATGGTCCATGAATAAATCGTGTATCGCCTCCCGCGCCGGTTCAAGGTTTTCGCGCATACTTTCCGGACGGATATTGGGTACCGGGTGAAATGAAAATTCACCGCCCAATGTTTCCTCCACGAACTTGCGCGCATCCTTGTTTCCCGCGTAGATGAGAGGCAGTTTGGCATCCGCGCTTAGTTTTGGATGTAAATTCGCTTCGGTCAACAGCTCCGCCAGGAACACGGGCCCGAAAACAGCCCCGCCGTCAAAACCTCCGGCAAGCAGAACCATATCCGGCCTGAGTTTTTTCAAGGCGTCAATTTTCTTGTATGGGGTGCGGCCGTCATCGAGGGCGATATAATCGAGTATCAATGATCCCGCGCCCAACGCCACTCTCTCGGCGCTACGGGTTGTAACATCCAGCACCAGGCCGGCTACAACTACCGCCAGACCTCCCCCGGCGCTTGAAGTGGAAAAGACTGGCAGGGCAGGCTCGTTGCCATCAATTAATTTCTCCCCCGATTGGCCTTCAAGGTCTTCAAGGGCCATCAGCACGCCTGCAGTTACATCTTCATAAGGCATTTCCACGGTAGTGGGCGCTTCGGTATGATAGTAATGCCAGTCATCATCCTTTAAAAATAAGAATGCCTTGGTAGTAGTGCTCCCGGCATCGATAAGGCAGAACTTTTTCAGGTTACCTTTGTTATTCATAGTCTCAGGATACGAAAGCTGTCTTTTTGTGTCAAGTGTCAAAAATAGTTTGCTTTCCGGCGATACCAAGGTAGATTACCGTTTTCCATAAGGATATAACATGGATGAATTCATCGGCGAAATCGCAGCTTTATCCACGGCGTTATGCTGGGCTTTCACCTCGGTCTTCTTCACCCTCGGGGGAAGGCGGGTGGGCTCGGTAGTGGTTAACCGCGTGCGTCTGTTGATGGCCCTGGTTTTTCTTTCCATGACCAACTTCATCCTCTATGGCAACTTTATCCCCATCCACGCCGAACCGGAGCGATGGATGTGGCTGGGATTATCCGGAATCATCGGTTTTATAATAGGGGACGGGATGCTTTTCCAGGCCTTTGTAGTTATCGGCCCCCGGCTGTCGATGCTTTTGATGTCATTGGTTCCCGTAATAAGTACATTGGTCGCCTATTTCTGGTTCGGGGAAACGTTGACTGTCTATGAATTGGCGGCGATGGGCATAACTTTAGCCGGAATTTCGTGGGTGGTCTCCGAACGCAACAAAAACGCCAACCAGCCCGAGGATTTAACCTTTAAACAACTCCTCGGTGGTATCGCCCTGGGAATCGGCGGCGCCGCGGGGCAGGCGCTGGGATTGCTGGCTTCGAAAAAAGGTCTCGGCGGCGGTTTCCCGCCGTTATCGGCGAACCTGATACGTGTTTTCGTGGCCGGCGTGCTGATGTGGATATACGCATTCTCCTCGGGACGGGCCCGTTACACTATCTCACGCCTTGCCGATAAAAAAGCGACCCTGTTCATACTGGGAGGTTCCATCTTCGGGCCCTTCGTGGGGGTATGGCTGTCGCTGGTGGCAATCGACCACGCGCGCATCGGGATTGCATCGACTTTGATGGCTTTAACCCCGATATTGATTATACCATTGGCTTATTGGATATTCAGGGATAAGTTGACATTGGGGGCGGTTTTCGGCACAATAGTCGCCGTCTCCGGAGCGGTTTTGCTGATTTTGATGTAGCTATGAACAGGTGTCAAACAAAAACCGCCGGACATGATATCATGCCCGGCGGTACGGCCCTCTATATGAAAATGGACTGCTACTTCAACAGCACCATTTTTATATTGTCAGTGCCGGCGTCACTTTCCATACGGGCAAAGTATACACCCGACGGAGCAGTGGAAGCATCCCAGCTTACGCTGTGTTCCCCGGCTTGCTGAACGCCTTCTACCAATGTAACTACTTTCTGGCCGGCGAGGTTGAATACCTCCACGGTAACATTGCTTTCATGGGGCAGGTTGTAGCTCAACACCGTAGCCGCGTTGAACGGATTGGGATAATTGCTCAGGAGAATATGTTTCGACGGTATAAACTCCGCGTCATCGATAATTCCGGTCGGCTCAACACCGATGGAAGCATCCTTCGGCGAAGCGAATGTGTAGCTGAAAGTCGCGACGGTGCCGGTGGTCCCGAAATTGCTCTGGCCGGTGCTGACGGTGGGGCTGGAAGCTTCACCGGCATCTACATAACCGGTCAAATCCGAAGCGGAAACGCCGCTACCGAACATATTGGTGATTATCGCGTCCGGCAAGAATACATTGACACTTCTCGAACCGCCGGTTTGACCGTAAATTGTAATACCGCACTTGGCATCGGACTGGCCGTAGGTGCCGCCGTTGTTGGCGACCGCGGCGCTGTCATCATACCCCGGGAGAAGCGGGAATATATCGCCTACCCAATGGTTTGTCTGGGCGATAATTTTCATTGGAGTGGCCCCGAAAGCGGTCTGGTCGGTCATCACCGATAGCCCGATAATCGAGGTGAAAGTGTCATTGTAATAAGTGGTGGTCCCGAAAGTAGTTGCCTGGACAGTCAATGTCCCCGTTCCGGAGGGATTGTAAGTAACTGTCGGTAACCCGGCGCCCATAACCGCCACCAGGTGGGGCACTTCGCTGTCCATATCGATTGTGAATGTTACCTGGGTTCCGGCAGGAAGAGCGCGGTTAAGCTCTATGTTGGTTTTATTGCAAGGCCCGTTGGCACTACCGAACATATCGGTATTGGCGTTCTGGGGCTGGTTGGAAAACATGCTGGCCATCTCTGTGGCGAAGTTTGCCCCGGCGTCTATTGAAAGCAACAGCTGGCCGTAACCGGTGCCCATACCGTACATCCTGGCAGGTGTGGCAGTGAAACCAGCGGAACTTGCCGGAGGCCCGGGATCGGTCGTGGAATTTCCGGAAGTCTGTCCGGCATTTATCCAAACGCCATCGCCATCGGCGTCGGTATCGAGTACCGCACAATAATAACCGGTATTGACTGCGGTGCCTAATGTAACTTCTGTGATCTGGGGCACGGCATTGACATTAGCAACCCCAAAAAGACTGAGCGCTATTACGATAAAAGCTATTACTGATGGTTTAAATTTCCCCATCTTGACCCTCCTAAACGGTTTTGTTATTTTATTTGGATTCGCTAAATTCCCGCTAAACCCGATAATTCAGCATTTTCCATCCATGGTTTATGCATCGGTTAACATTGATTTATGCAAATAGTATTCCGAAGGGGGCGGATGGCCAATTCTACCGTAAGCCTATAACATACAGTTAAATAGCCGGGTGTTTAGAGCCTGAACAATGATAAAAATGGGCGATTTGAATTGAATAAATATTATAAAATATCGGATTAAACCAATAATAAAAGCCGGCCTTTATTAGCCGGCTAAAAAAGTGGAGCCGAGGGGAGTCGAACCCCTGACCTTTTGACTGCCAGTCAAACGTTCTCCCAACTGAACTACGGCCCCAAAATTGAGACAGTGTCCCATGATAAATGTATCGGCATATATTGTCAAGTTTTTTTAATTAATTAATATTTTTCGGCTATGTAATTGACATGCAGGAGATTCGGTGATATATACCGATTATGTTGCTCGACATTCTGGTAATACTTGCTATCGCCACCGGCGCGGTACTGCTTATAATGATTGCCCTGCGCCTGTTTTATCCAACCGAGGATCCAGATATCCTGATTTCCCAATGGGTAAAGAGAACTTCAAAAAAAATAGGCTACAGAGCTAAGGAAAAAGGAGTTGAAAGCTTAAAGGCGGTCAAAAAACCTATCACGGGATTGGTGGCCGGCGATAAAGTCAAGAAGAGCAAACGTCTTTGCCGGGTACGTTTTTTCTTCGAACACCCGGATATCGATAGAGAACGTTTCACCGTTTTACGCCTGTCTGATTCAGCATTGGAAATTTTCGACTGGAGCGGCCGCAAGAAACTTGCCGATATTCCCCTGAAAATGGTCGAACAGGTATTTATAGAAAAGAGCGATACCGCCCGCGAACGCTTTTCGAAAGCAGGATACCCTCTTTCCGGGGTATATGACGATTTCCTGGACAGCAAACCGAAGAAACGTGAGTATATTATTTCCATAAGCTGGAAGGATGACCGGCGGGTAAACCACGATTCAGTGTTCCAGTATAGAAGCTACCTGGGGTTTTTCACCTGGTCGAATCCGTGGGAGAAGTTAAGCAACATACGCAATAAAATCCTTTGGGCTAAGGAACCGGTGAAATCACCGGAGTTTATACCGGCGCGCCTGTCGGTGGAGAATAAAACATCGGATTCACAGGTGGAGATAAAGCTCGATGAATCCGGCAACAGGATAAAAGGCAAGTTGGAACCTGTGAAGAAATCTGAAGATAACAGCAATGATGATGGGTTGGTGTAAAACATGAGAAGGATTACATTTACTTTGGCGGTTACCTGTATCGCCGTAATGGCATTATTATCTATCGCCGAGGCGAGGTTTATTATCGGGTTGGAGTTGAACAGGGGAAAGAAATTTTTCGAAAAAGCCGATTACGATTCGGCGGAAAACGTCTTTAAAGAAATTATTGCTCATGATTCGACCAATACCCTTAGCTGGCATTATCTCGGGCGCATACTTTACGAAAAGGGAGAGCTGGACAGCTCGATTGTGCTTTTGGAATACGCCGCCGGCCAGAATCCGGAGTCACCCGGGTATTGTTACTGGCTGGGGATGGCGTATGCCCAGAAAGCGCTGACTTCGGGATTGTTCAAAAAGGCTTCCTTCGCCGGGAAGATGAAAAAAATATGGATGAAAGCGGTGGAGCTTGATCCCGGCAATAGTATGGCCCGGCTTAACCTGGCGTTGTTTTATACCGAAGCCCCGGGCATCGCCGGAGGAGATCCGGACAAAGCGAAAGCGCAGGCGGATACGATACTCCAATATTACCCCGATAATTTCAAGGCAAAATGCGTATACTGCCGGGTATTGGAAAAGAAGGAAAAATGGGATAAAGCTGAAGAGTGCTATATCGAGCGTTATAAGGAATCTCCTCAAGATTATATTATACTTCGCGCATTAGGTATGTATTATATTGACAGGGAACGGTACGAGGATGCCGAAAAGATCTTCCGGGATTACGTGAATGTCTATCCCGATTACACAGACAGTCATTATTGCCTCGGATACGCGTATCATAAGCAAAATCGCTACCGCGACGCGAAAACCCATTATGAAAAAGCCCTCCAATTGTGGCCCCAGTACGAAGAAGCGCGGGACAGGTTAAAAGAAGTGAACGACGAATTGGGGGATTAATACCCACAATCCCGTTATAAATATTTGGCAAATCAAACTATTATTTATATATTCAATTTTCAATTTAGATTGGATGTAAATACCGCGTCAGGAGTTTTGATGTAACCATGAAAAATGCCTTATTTCTCCTATTAATCATTTCTTTAACCCTATTACCGCTCATTCAGATATCAGCCTATGACGGGGCGGTCAAATTGAACGAGCTTACTAATCAAATGGATAACGAACTGGGATATATCAACGCTCTATACAATTTACCCCGTGTTCTTGATTCAATAGGGGCGGGTTCGATTAAAAAGCAATCTAAAACCCGCACCGCTCTTGCGGGATTCCTCGAGAAAGCTTCAGATATCTCACTACCGGTCAATGAAGACAACGAATTAAGGATTTACCAGAGCCTCGGCAGACTTGCCGAATTCGTTGACAGCACGGATTTTGCCTATGAACGGATGTTGACCATAATTTTGCTATACGAAACCTACCATAAGCTCTCGGATATCTATATCAAAAAATACAACCAGACCTGGCGCAGGTTCCGGGACGATGAGTTGACCGGTACCGAGGCTACCAGGATTGCCCATACCTACGACCAGAAAGCAAACTTGATGACCAAGGCTATGGCGCTTATGTATGGCACCGCGGTGGCCAATCTCGAACCGGGTATTGACGATAATACAAGGTACGAGGCATGGAAATTCCTCTATAATGCCGCCGATGATTTTCCCGAGGGAGCCATCGTCCAACAGTTGGAGATATACGAAAAGCTGAAAAAGCTTTCAAAATTAGAAAAACATGAGAAGAGCCAGTTTTTCGCCAATAAAACTGTATCATACATAGAAACCCAGCAGAAAAAACACCCGGATAAAGTTGGAATAGCCAGGAGAACCCAGATGCCGGGAAAGGATATACTTGTTCTGCCATTTCAATCCGGGAGCCGTTAATTCGATGCTATCTCGTTATCATCGGGAAGCTTGGATGGCTGTGTGTATTTGAGAAAAAAATCACAATTTGGTGAAAAAACACTTGATATTCGATGGCGATTTTATATAATTACCGATTCTGCAAAAAAGTAACTTAAAAAATAGAAAGGCGATGGATGTCTGCTAAGAATATCGGCAAAGTAGTACAGGTTATCGGACCTACCGTCGACTGCGAATTTCCTTCGGATTCACTGCCAAATATCCTTAACGCGATTAAAATCGAGGACAAGGAAAGGGATATTGACCTCACCGTTGAGGTTGCGCTTCATATCGGTGACAACATGGTGCGCTGTGTATCGATGGCTTCGACTGACGGATTGGTCCGTGGGATGGCAGCTGTTGACACCGGACAACCAATCTCTGTACCGGTGGGAGAAGCAACCCTGGGAAGGCTATTTAACCTTCTCGGAGAACCCCTTGATGATATCGGCGAGGTTAAGGCTGATGAATATTTCCCTATTCATCGTCCCGCCCCCGATTTCGAGAACCAGTCAACTGAAGCGGAGATTTTTGAAACCGGAATCAAGGTTATTGACCTGCTTGAACCCTATTCCAAGGGAGGCAAGGTTGGTCTTTTCGGCGGCGCTGGTGTGGGCAAGACGGTTATTATCCAGGAACTTATCAGGAACATCGCTACCGAGCATGGCGGCTATTCCGTATTCTGCGGCGTAGGCGAGCGTACCCGTGAAGGCAACGACCTCTGGCTGGAGATGAAAGAATCCGGCGTGCTGGCCAAGACCTGCCTGGTATTCGGCCAGATGAACGAACCTCCCGGAGCCCGTTTGCGTGTCGGGTTGAGCGGACTCACCATGGCTGAGTATTTCCGCGATAAACAGAACCAGGATGTGCTCTTATTTATCGATAACATCTTCCGTTTCGTACAGGCCGGTTCGGAAGTATCGGCGTTGCTGGGCAGAATGCCCTCCGCGGTAGGTTACCAGCCCACCCTGTCGACAGAGATGGGGCAGTTGCAGGAACGAATTACGTCGACCAAGTCCGGCTCGATTACCTCGGTGCAGGCGATTTACGTACCAGCGGACGACTTGACCGACCCGGCTCCGGCGACTACCTTCGCGCACCTCGACGCCACCACCGTGCTGTCCCGCCAGATAGCGGAGCTTGGGCTTTATCCCGCGGTTGACCCGTTGGATTCCACATCCCGTATCCTGGATCCGAACATTATCGGTGATGAACACTACACAGTGGCCCGCAGGGTCCAGCAGGTCCTCCAGAAATATAAAGACCTGCAGGATATTATCGCGATTCTGGGTATGGATGAGCTTTCCGAAGAAGACAGGCTTACCGTGAACCGCGCCCGTAAGATCCAGAGATTCCTCTCCCAGCCGTTCTTCGTGGCCGAGGCTTTCACCGGTACGGAAGGACGTTATGTGAAGCTCGAGGATACTATCAAGGGCTTCAAAATGCTCGTCGATGGCGAATGTGATGAGATTCCCGAGCAGGCGTTCTACATGTGCGGTCCTATAGAGGAAGCTTTCGAGAATGCCGAGAAGATGAAGAAGAAATCGGCTTAAGGGAGAATTTAGCAGTGCATTCACTGGTGATTTTGGCTCAGAGAGCCGGGGATGTTTCTCACGAAGATATATGGCACAAAATCGAAAACGATTTTGTGCCTCTTATCGAGGAACTTCCGTATCACCGCGGATACACCTATAAAGTGGTAATTGGAAAAGTGCATGGAGATGTGGATGCCGATGCCATAATCGAGGCTATGTTCATGAGTATGGATGACCTCGAAAGGGCGGCAAAATCGGAGAAAATGGAACAGCTTATTGAAAAAAGCAAAGGAGTTTTCGACGAAAGCACCCTCAGGGTATTGGCGACCCACCAGATGTAATAAAAGGTACAGATGTTTACCCTATCAATCGTAACACAGGAAAAAATCCTGCTGGAAAAAGAAGTAACCTCGGTAATTGCCCCGGGTTCCGAAGGATACCTGGGAATACTAACCAATCATGCCCCCCTGATAACCGCCTTGAAAGCCGGTAAGTTAACCGTCAAGGAACAGGGCGATATCGAAAACGATTACTTTATCTCCGGGGGTTTTTTGGAAGTATCTAACAACGTGGTTACCATACTCGTTGACGGCGTGCAGGAAAAAGAACAATAGCTTTTTACAACCGGTAAGGGATATCCAAATTTATCTTCCGGACTTTTATTTTTACCCTTGCCGGTTTATTATTTTGTTTCCGGTTGAGCGATTGCCCTCCTGAAACGGGCAAAGCTGTCAATCCCCAGAATAACAACGAACAGTATAAGAATATCCACCGCCGCCCGGTAACGGGCGTGCGGAAGGGCCACCGCGCTTGTTGTGATCCAGTGATAGAGGATTGATATTACTGATAATATCAGTGAAAGTAGCCTCATGTCGGTAGCCAGGAAGCTTTCACCGGATAGATTCGCGCGCGCACGATTCGGCAGGAAAGCTAAAACCGCCGCGAATCCAACGCACAGGAAGAACAGGGCGAAAATAACAACCTGTCCGGCGCCGGCCGCCGCCAATAATATCCGGGGATAGTTATTTCCATAGCCGCCCTGTCCATGAGGGATCCAAAATTCAGCCGCCGCCGCGTAAAATTCCTCAAGGTAGGATATCAGGTTCGTTTTTATAAGGTATATATTAAGTCTTATCAGCAATGATGACAACTCTCGGTCGCTTAACCCCGTTTTGGCTTTAAGTTCTTTATATGCTCCAAAGATGTAGTCATAGCCGTCGTGGAGACCATGCCTTTCAGTTAGTTTCCGGTCCCTGTGTTTGACCAATACCTCCCGTATCTCAGAATACTCATCAGGTAGCTTTTCCAGTACTCTCAAGGTTTTATTGGGTAGATTGTAGATTAGCCGTGTGGATAACCCCGGATAATCGAATTTTACATAATTGTGAACCAGCATTCCCCCGATTATAATCAGGGTGGAAATGGCAATAGCCGTTATCGCGGTAATAAGTCTGCCCCTGATTTCCCGGAACGCGGGGAAGAGCCAGCGGTAAAGTGAGAGAATCATAATAATTCCGGCGGGGAGTAGCACGAGCGATGGTCTTATTAAACCGCAGTATGGAATCAAAATCGCATAGATTATAAGCCAGACTATAGTGCCGTTCCATAACCATAGTATCAAACCGGCCAATCCGAATATCAAAAATATTTGGGCGAAAACCTCGGTGATCGCCCATCCCGCCGAACCGATGAAAACAGGCATGACAGCGATTAGGGCAAATGCATAGATAAGGTAAAGCGGGGCAGATAATTCGTAAAGCAAATATATGAGAACGAATACCGCTCCGAGGGTGGCAAACAGTTGAAGAAAGTAGAAAAATCGTCCGGGCGGCTCCTGGGAATGCCCGGTCAGCAATAATATAATCGGATAACCGGGAATACGGATACTCAACTCATCGAAATCGAGGTCCCGGAGGTCCTGGGCGACATGCATGTATTCGGAGACATCGGGGGAGATAATCGGCGCATCGCCCCAATGCCAGAAGTAAAATATCCCGACTAAAATTAGTCCCGCGGCAATATAATAGAGATGTTTCTTTTCAACCGGCAATGAAAAATTAAATATTCCTCTGATCATAAAACCATTTAAAATCAGGGCTTATAATACAGGTTTTAATGCCGGGTGTCAATTTATATTCGGGATGGGGAATTAAATGCCGGATTTAGACGGGATTAATCCGAACTATCTTTTTCTTCGATGATTTCGTTATTCAGCCTTTGAATTTCCCGCCGAATAGCTTCCATCTGGGAATTGAGTTGGTCGATGCGGTGATTTATGTCGCTATCGTTGGGAGTCCGCTTTGAACCCCGTTTCATGCTTATTATATCCTGGAAGAATATCTTCGGGGATGGAAATGACGGCATATTTGGAAACGGGCTTTTATTTGCGTTAGTGAATGCCGGTTCGGCCGCTCCAATCCCCACCCGGAGGGTTTTCAGGGAATCGTTTTGTATAATGGCCAACTCCACTGTATCATCGGGCGAAGTTGTTTTTACCAGGTAGTACAATTGGCGTGTGTTTATTATGGGGGTTCCGTTGTATGAAACAATGAAATCATCCTTCTGCATACCGGCCTTGAAAGCGGGGCTTTCATTGGCGACATTTACCACTTGTACCATCCGGTTCTCGTCAGCATTTCTGCGCCAGTTGCCGATGTTCCGGGGATTCACCCCGAGGTATCCGTAAATAATTTTGCCATGTTCCTGCACCTGTTCGAGGGCGGCATAGATATCCTTTTCGGAACGCGCCGAAACCGCGCTGGGCGGCGGAAGGCTAACCTGAGCGTTATCCCCTGATAACCTGCCCAAAACCTGTTGTCCCGCGGGCGAAGATTGTTGGCCGAGCCTGTCCAGCATCCCGGTTTCGATGGATATAAAATCGGGGCTTTTCCCGGTAAGCATTCCTACCAACTCACCCGAAGTGTTCACGACGGCTCCGCCGGAAAAACCGACCGCGAGATTTACCATTATTTTAAGCTTCCCTTCGATATCGTCTATACCATTGAAAGTGCCCACGGCGGCGGCCATGGGAATATCGGCGGTATTGCCTATAACTACCAAATAACTTCCCTGTTTAAGGTTTTCAAGCAACCCTCTTTTTATCGGGTTAAGCACTTCTTTTTCAATTTCCAGAATTGCAACTCCCCGGACAGGATCTTTGCTTACAAGGTTCGCTTCCATCACCTTTTCGTCTTCCGTAACAACCCGAAAACTGTTTTTTCCTTCTATTAATGTCGCGCTGGTGGCGATATATTTCTTGGTCAACGCGATTCCGGTTCCGGTAACGGTAAATTTAGAACCATCCTTTGTCCTGTAGGGGAAATCCGCCTCCACGACAACCATGGACGGCCGAACTGTCTCGAATATGTTGGATATCTCCTGGTTGAGCATATCCAGCATATTGAGCTTTTCAGATGCCGCGACGCTCAAGGGCAACACCGCGGCGGAAACTATAATAAAAGCAAATCGGGTAATGTATCCAATCATAGCTTAAAACACGATTTCTGAGCCGGTTTTAACCATATTGCCGTTATAGGAATTGTTATCATAGGGAGAATAATAAACGGTATCAATTGCTCGATTTTCTACCTCCGGGTAGTTGAGTTGATTGTTTACGATGACATATCTCTCGCCGTCCCAATTCTGAACCATTTTAATTATCTCGCTGGGATTGTCCATCACCAAATCGGCTTTATCGAACGGTTCATCGGCAGCGCCGGGAACTGCCAAACTCCTGGTATCGGCCAACTGCCGGTTGTTGAACATTCCTCCGGTAAAAAACACGCCGAGTATTAATAAAGCCGCGCTTATACCCAGCGAAAAACCGAACATAAACCTCGGCCGGTACTTTTCCCTGGTTGAAAACGCTTCTTTTCTCCTCTGCTTGTCCTCGTATTCGTAGACAGCATTGAGAACATTTTCAACAATGTTATCCGGCGCTTTCAGGCAGTTTAGTTCTGCGGTGGCCATGTTAATCTGCTTAAGGGCATCCAAACGCTTCCTGCAATAGGGGCATTCCTTAAGATGTTCATCGAGTTCTACGCGAATATTCGGTAGAAGCTCCTTATGCAAATACGCTGAGAGATTCTGGTATGCCTTTTGACAGTCCATGATAACTTTCCCTCAATGGTAGTAACTGTTCACGCATTAAGGCACGGGCGCGATTGAGCCTCGACTTCACCGTGCCGACGGGCACTTTCATTATTTGAGCGATTTCTTCATAGGGCAGTTGCTGAATATCCCGCAGGATAAACGCCGTGCGGTATTCCTGCCCCAGTTTATCCAATGCCTTTTCTATATAAGGCATCAGGTTTAAGTCCTTGGTAATCTTTTCCGGAATCGCCATCTCATCATCCTGCGAACCAATTCCCATGGAGATGAATTTCCACCTTTTGCGCTTACGGTATTCACTGCGTACGAGATTGGTGGCAATTGTATAGAGCCAGGTGGAGAACGCGAAATCCGGCTGATAACGCTTTCTCTCTTTGTAAGCTCTAAGGAACGTTTCCTGCAGTATGTCCTGGGCTTCTTGTTCTTCCGGAATCATTCTATAAATAAAGTTGTACAATCGGTCTTTATATTTATGTACTAATTTCCCGAAGGCGGCGCTGTCGCCGTCCTGGGCCATCTTCATCAGTTTTTTGTCGTCGACCTTCATAAATCCCTCATTGTTAAATAACCGGTTATCACTATAATCGACTTCTCATAATCGTTATACACGGCTTATCGCGAATTGTTCCGTATTCTTAATCTATTTTTAAGCCACCTTCTTAAAATTTAGCTTCTTGCCGGGTAAATGACGAGTTAGTTGTAATAAGATATATTTCAACAGCTTATGGAAACGGCGGTTTTAGCATTGTTACTTATCATAATATTTTTACAGCCCGATTTTATCTTGAACCTTCGAATCGGCAATATAAATGAGCAGAAAAGTTATATTGGGAAATAATTTTTGTAGTTTCATAAATTAGTTGACATAATCAATATTTGGGAGTAATTATTGATGTTGTAAAAATCCATTTAACGAGATTTGATTAAATAACATAAACTTATGAGCAGAGCAAGAGATATAACAGCGGCAATCAAGCAGAAAATCGACAAGATAATTTTCAATAGCCTGCCTGATCAAGATAAGGTCAACGAAGTCCAATTATTATATGATATGATGCGCGACTACCCCAACCGGTCGGGAAAGGGATTGCGTCCTACGCAATGTGTCCTTTACTGCGAAGCGTTTGGAGGCGTAGAAGAGCATGCCTTGCGCACAGCCGCCGCCCTGGAATTGTTCCAGAACTGGATCGTTATCCATGATGATATCGAGGATGGTTCCTATTTGCGGCGGGGCAAGCCAACATTGCACTGCGAGTATGGTATCCCGCTGGCTATCAATGCCGGAGATGCCCTGGCGGGCAGGATGTGGGAAATGCTCTTATCTAATGAAGATGAGCTGGGCGAGGTTAAAACACTGAGACTGCTCAGGTTATTTCTAAATATGCTCCATCGAACAACTTCCGGCCAGCATATAGAGTTGTCATGGGTGGAAAACCAGAAATGGGAGTTATCGCCGGAAGATTACATGAATATGTGCCGGAATAAAACTGCCTATTATACCTGCGTAGTTCCCGCAATAGCCGGGGCGACAATCGCCGGTTTTAACGGTGATTTCGATGAACAAATCGAATCTGTCGGTTTGGAGCTGGGAGTTGCCTTTCAGATAAGGGATGATATTTTAAACCTGGTTGGCGATGTCGCCAAATACGGCAAGGAAATAGGCGGGGATATATATGAAGGTAAACGTACACTAATGTTGATCCACTGCCTGCGGGAGGCATCCGAGACCGATAAAGCGGAATTACTGCGGGTGATGTCGAAACCCCGCGATGAAAAAACCGAGGATGACGCGGCCCGGGTCATGGAACTTTTCGAAAAATATGATTCAATTGGTTATGCCAGGGAATACGCCCGCGAAATGGCTAACGCGGCCAAAGAGGGATTTGAAAAACTCAGCTTTCCGGGGCCTCTCGAAGCCGTAGAAGACCTTAAAGTACTTATTGATTATATGGTGGACAGGGATTGCTAATGAAATAAAGGGATCAGGTGTTTCAGGACGAAAATAATTTTTCCATTACCGACAAATTCCGACGCCGCATACAACGCTCTCTCGCCGAAGAGGAGAAAACGGACGCGGTAGATAATAACCAGAAGGTTACCCGGTTAACCAAACCTGTGAGTGAATCTCCCGTTGATCAAACAGCGAAGAAAACAATAGATTACTCCAGGGTTTTTGAAGCTTTCAGCTTATTTTCGCAGCAAGTATTAAAAGAGGGGTGTGATGACCATTATTCTAAACAAGCGCTTCTCCAGCTTATACAGTCATTAGGTATGGAAGCTGTTTTTTATTACGATGCCGGAATTAACGATGACTTATACCTGAGATGGCATGTCGGAGATTTAGGCGACGAGGATATGGAAATTCCCATGCCCCGGAGTGTTAACTCGCCTGATGGTTTTATCGGTTCTATCTGGGCTAATAAATCTTCCATTTTCGTAGGCGATCTTGGGGGAGGAAGCGGCGCGATAAGAGCATTTGTTGGTTACCCTTTGTTTCATGGCCTTGATTTCCGCGGGGCTCTGGTTATGCTTTCATCTGATCCCCATCAATTCTCCAATGAATATAAAACGGTCATTAAAAACGCTGTAAATGTTTTTGAATCCGCCGCGTTCGAAAGTCCCGGAACTGGTGGGAACCGGAAATCCGAGAACGAAAACAGGTTTGCTCATTGCTTTAACCTCAGGCTGTTCAATGATAAAATAATCCAGATTTTTACTGACAAGGAATGGATTGATTACGGCGGCATTTCGGTGGTTACTACATCTAATACCTTACAGAAATTAATATCATATTATCAATCCCGGGATTTTAAAGAAGAGAACGGGAATTATATTGATGATTTCATTTCCAATTACAAAGTGGAACAGCAAAAGGAAAGTTACGTACCCCCCGAAGCGGTCGAGGTTCATTATACAGAGCTTGATACCGAGCAACCGGTAGGTATTATCACCGTTCCATTGAAGGTCAGCGGCCGGGAGTTCGCCGTATTATTGGTGGCTTTGAACCCTGAGGTATACGGGGAGCAGGAAACCGAAGAGATTGCGTCCCTATCCAAAGAGATAACCTCGATTTTTTACAACCTGATTACCATTAAAAAACTTCAGACCCGTTTAGACCGCATGGAGAACAGCCAGACCGAATTAATACGCGCGGAAAGATTGCGGGCGTTGGGGGAGATGTCCACCGGCGTTGCCCACGATTTTAACAATATCCTTGCCGCTATAATGGGAAAAACCGAACTGCTCAAGGAAACATCCAAGGAGCATGAAATCGTCGATGGTTTGAATTTTATCGAGGCGGCGGCAATGGACGGCGCCCAGATAATAAAGCGTATCCAGGATTTCGCCAGGTACGAACCATTTAATGAGCCAACCCGCTTGAATTTAAACCGGATTCTTACGGAGACAATTAGACTTACTGAACATCGCTGGAAATCAGGTTCATCGGAAAACGGGCGTAAAATTGTGCTGAACATGAACTTGAATGAGATTCCGGATATCGAGGGACAAGCCGGAGAATTAAAAGAGGTATTTACGAATCTAATACTCAATTCCATTGACGCTATGCCCGATGGCGGAGTAATAGGGATCTCCAGTTCATTTACCGGCAATCGCGTCCTGGTAACTTTTTCAGATACCGGCGATGGCATGACCGACGATGTAAAAAACAAGATTTTTGAACCGTTTTTTACGACTAAAGGTCCCAAGGGAAGTGGGTTGGGGCTCAGCGTAGCTTACGGGATAATACAAAGCCACCGCGGCGAAATAAACGTCGACTCGAAACCGGACGAGGGCACTACATTTTCAATAAGTTTCCCGGCTTTACTTGATGAATCATCTGATTCCAAAAAAGTCGAAACCAACGGCCCCAAACAACGGATACTCGTTGCCCTCAAGGATAAAAAGGAGTCCGGGAGGATAAAGGATCTCCTTTTCCGTTCCGGTTATCACGCTATAGGCGCCAATCCGGATGATCCGGCTTATTTTCTACAGAACCTCGAATTCAACGCCATTATTACTGATAATGAAGTTTACTCCGCCAACAACGATACCTTTCAAGACAGAACCATGAATGGGTCTCATCCGCTTATTGTCATAGGACCCGCCGATAACGAACAGGTTTTTAATGAAACTATTGCCGGTAAAGAAGTGTTTAAGTATATTACTCAACCTTACGCCAATTACCAGATATTACTTACACTTGAATCGGTACTCGCTTAATGGCCAAAAGACAATTTATTAAGAAAATGTTCAGCGATATCGCCGGGGATTATGACAAATTGAACCGGATTATAAGTTTCAACCTCGATATGTACTGGCGGAGAATCGCCATCTCCAGGCTTAACAATCCCCAGCGGGTTCTCGACCTGTGCGCCGGTACCGGTGATATGGCAGTCGTGCTCTCGGAGCTTGACTTCCCTCCCGATGAAGTGGTTCTGCTCGATATTAATGATGATATGCTCCGGCTTGCTAAAAATAAGCTAAACGGCGCCGGGAAGAGGATGAAGCTTCATTATATAACAGCCGATGTCGAAAACATCCCTTTCGATGATGATTATTTCGATTCGGTTACCATGGGATTCTCCCTCAGAAATCTCGAAAATATCCCGGCAATGCTCAAGGAACTGGACAGAGTATGTAAAAAGGGGGCAGTGATGTCTTTCCTGGATATCGCCCACCCGGAATCAAAGATTGTTGCCCGGATGTTCTATTTGTATTTCTACAAACTCGTCCCTATCTACACCCGCCTTTTTACCGGAAAAAAATATGCTTATAATTACCTTCCGGCTTCCCTGAAGGCGTTCCATAAACAGAAAGAACTTATCAAGATCATCAAGGATAACGGATTCGAGAATGTTTCCTACCAAAATATCTTGACCGGCATTTGTGCTATTTATACTATTACTAAATGAATGATTTTCACTTTTCCGGCGTTTCGGGGCTCGCGGAAGCGGTCCGGCAATTAAAGAGTATATTTAATCAAAATCCCGCGGAAGTTAATTCAAAAACCGCTGTCGAATCACATCTGCACAACGCAATCGAACTCGATACCGATGTAAAACCGGAAAGAATAAAATCGGTAGTTACAAGAAAGAGGTTCGGAAAAACCGCCGCGGTTGACGGCGGCCTGTCCATTCTCCTTTCCTCGGGAAATTTCGCCGTCGGGGTTTGTAAGGCATCAATGGTAATTTATAATCAAACCGAACAAACCGGGCGAATCGATTCCGATGAGTTTGTAGTGGTATATGGCGATGGCCTTGAATCTTCATTGATTACTGATATGGGTGAGAGCATTGGTATGCCGGCGGATGATCCGGCTGAGTGGAGGGATACTATAAGCTCCATCATGGCCTTAAAGGAGATGGAATTGATGAACTCGCTTCTGGTTTCCTCTGAAAACATCGATTGCCTGCTTATCGATGGGGCGCTTTCTCCGCCATGTGTTATCGACCGGGATAGTTATGGAGCATTCTTAAATGAACTTTATAAGAAGGGTATTATGGTTGTCGGCGTAAGCAAATCCTCAACGCTGAGGTGGGCAAACAATTGCCCCCTCGTCTCCCGCCTGGAACATATTACCCTTGAACGGAAAACCGGGGACGTATGGTCCTGCAAAGTATCTTCTTTAAAACCGGGAATCCAAAACGCGCCGGATATTCCTGATATTTATCTTTGTAATCTGTATAGCGGTCTCGGACCCGTATTGCGCCTGGATATACCCTCGGTTTACTCCGGAAATATGGATGACGTAATATCGGGTCTGGCATTATTGAGCATCGATCCCGAATTCCCCGGTTACCCGTATCCATTGGTGGAAGCTCATCGCCGCGCCCGGATTATCCTTTCGAGGAAGAACGAATTGATTGATATGCTTAGAATCAACTCGGTTTCGGAGGGAGTGGATATTAAAGTTTTTAATGCCGCCTTTACCGATCCCCATGACAAGCTTAATGCCGATGTCAATCAGTATATTTTGAGCGGAGAATAGCTAATTATGGCGGAAAATACCAACTACAAGGGCATAATAATCGGTAAATCCATCACCGAGATTATTGTCCGTACTTCCCCGGGTAACCATTTATTAATGGGGGAGATATTGGTTAGCGGCGGTGACGATATCCGCTATTTCCTGCGGGTCGTGGATATCTCCTATGGTTTCGAACCGGGAGATACCGGATGGGCGCTTAATATCGCCGGCAATTTGATGAAAATGGATTTCGCTGAAAGAGGGGGGGAGATCTTCGACAGGGGGAAACGGAGTTTCGAGCTGGGGAGGTGCGTGATTCTGGGCTATACCTGTAACGGCCATTTTAAAAGAGCCAAATCGCTTCCGCCGCTTTTCTCGCGTGTTTCAATCCCTGAGCCCGGAGATTTTCAGTTTATAGAGGATTATGCCGGAGACCTGTCCGTCGGCAAATTGCGCTCCGGGGAGGAAACCCTTGAATTGAATGTGGGAATGGGAAAAAGGTATATCCCCAGCCATGTGGGAATTTTCGCGACTACCGGCATGGGTAAATCTAACCTGATGAAAACATTGTCGGCGGCGGTTATGGAAAGCGATGACACCGGACTGTTGATTTTCGATCCTCATGGCGAGTATATCGACGGCGGCGACCAAACGAAAAAAGGTCTCATCGACCATGCCCTCGCCAAAGACAGGTTAACCGTTTACAGCTACCGGGATCTATCTATCCGATGCAATAAACTTCGATTAAGCCCTTCTGAGATCGATACCGAGGACCTCCTGCATCTTTTCGATTTCTCCCAGGCCCAGATGGAAGCCGCCTACGCCTTGCGCCGCGCTTACAATGTCAATTGGCTGAGGGAACTGGATAGCAGGGAGCTTGAAGACATAGTTGAAGATTTGCCATCCACGAAGTTTCATGAGATGACTATCGCTGTCCTTCAAAGGCGCGCCAACCAGATATTGAACCAGCCGATTTTTCATCGTGACCAGAGCGTTTCGGTAACCCGGAATATCATTAGCGAACTGAAAAATGGCAAAGTAGTGTTAATTGACCTGAGCGGTCTCTCCGGGTGGAGAGAATTGCTTCCGGCGGCGGTAATATCCCGGATGGTTTTTGAATCATACCGCGCCGATTTCAGTTCAGCCGAAAAATTCAAAGCCCTTCCCAATATAGCCATAGTGCTCGAGGAAGCCCAGCGCGTGCTCGGTCAATTATCGGGAAGCAAAGACAATGTTTTCGCCCGTATATGCCGCGAAGGCCGTAAATTCAAAGTGGGATTGACCGCGATTACCCAACAGCCCAAGCTTATTAATGAAGAAATCCTGTCCCAGTTCAACACATTGTTTATACTTGGTCTTGCCGATGAGCGGGACCGTAATATCCTGAGGGCGTCGTCAAGGCAGGATATCAGCGAACTCTCGAGGGAAATACAGATGCTTCAACCCGGGGAGGCGTTGATTTCATCTCCTCAAACTCCCTTTGCCATACCGGCGAAAATCGAATTATATGAAGAACATCTACGGACATATCATCCGCCAAAATCACCAAAGCGGGAGAAAATACCCCCGGATGAGAATTTCTTTTAATGCCGTGATTGCATTATCGGGTAATATTATTTATTAATATACTGAAAGGGATTTTCAGGGTAATTATGAAAATTGTTCACCTCGCTGACAGTCACTTAGGAGCATCCAGCGGTTCCGCGCGGCTTACACCGGAGGGTTGGAACCAGCGCGAGGAAGACTTTATCCGGGTGTTCGAAACCGCTATCGAAAAAACGGTGGAGATGGAGCCGGATTTAGTCCTTCATGCCGGAGACATGTTCCATATCCCCCGCCCGACTAACCGGATTATCGCAAGGGCGGCGAGGGCGTTAATGAAACTTGCCGACGCCGGAATCCCGACTATTGTAATCAGCGGAAACCATGATACACCCAAGCAAAGATCCATTGGCTCGGTTTTCCAGGTAATGGAGCTGGTGCCGGATATTGAATTCGTTTATCAAGGCAAGTATGAAAGAATCGATGTTGATGATTGCGCCGTTCATGCTATTCCCCACTGTCTTTCCCAGGAAGATTTCGAACGGGAGCTTGACCAGGCACGGGCGGACAAGACCGCTGATTTCAATATACTTCTGGCTCATGGGGTTGTCAGCAGTATCCCCGAATTTTCCATGAACGAATTTTCCGAGCAGTTTATACCCGATTCGAAGATGGTTGATTTCGATTATGTCGCGCTCGGGCATTACCATGGATACACCCGTGTCTTCCCCAATTGCTACTACGCCGGTTCATCCGAGAGGCTTTCCATAGCGGAAGCGGGACAGGTCAAGGGGATGATAGAGTTAAATCTCCCGGGGCCGGAGATAAAGTTTCATGAATTACCCGCGAGACCCATGGTCAGGATCACACAAATTGACGCATCCGGTATGGATAGCCGGGCGGTTAAGGAAAGTATACAGCGGAAATTAAGCGAACATAAAATTGATGATGCGATAGTCCATCTCGAAGTTCATGATATCCCCGAGGAAACCGCCTCCCAAATTTCCCGGGAGGAAATAGATGAGCTTTTAAGCGATGCCTTCCAGTACAATTATAAGGCGCTGAAAAAAGAAGGTTATGCCGCGTTGACGGAACAGGATATAAATATCGGCAACCTCGAGCTTGAATTCGGCAAGTTTCTCGATAACCAGGTTGTTGAAAACCTCGATAAGGAAGAGATTAGGAAACGAGGTTTGTTTTACTTGAACACTGCCCGCAGGGAAGACTGATGATTATCCGTTCCCTGAAACTCCATAATTACCGGCGTTTTGTAAACTGCATTATTGAGTTCCCCGAAGGAATTGTGGGGCTTGTGGGCAACAACGGCGCCGGGAAATCTACAGTAATCGAAGCTATCGCCTGGGTATTATACGGCACCGAAGCCGCCCGCAGCGGCAAAGATGAGATTCGCCGCACCGGCGCGCCGTCCGGCGAGGAATGTTTCGTGGAGATGGACTTCGAGATTGATAATGAATCTTACCGGATCTTCCGCAACATCCGCGGCAAAAACGCTACTTCCGACGCAGAGTTTTACTCCGGTAAAAAGTTGATGGCAAAATCAACCCGCGCCGTTAATACCGAGGTTAAAAAAGTTCTTGGGCTGGAACTGCGGAATTTCCAGATAAGCTTTTTTGCACGGCAAAAAGAGCTTAACGCGTTATCCGATTTGCGTCCAGCCGAACGGAGGGCGCATATTATCCGGCTTTTGGGCATCGATGCCGTCGAAGAAGCGATTGCCAGTCTGCGCAGGGATAAAAATGATAACACGAGCAAAAAGGAGATTTACACCCGAACCGCGAAAGATATAACAGTTACAAAAGATACCATTGAGGAATACTCTGATAAGATTAAAAACTCCGAAGCGCGCATTGAGAAGGGCAAAGAATACATCCGGCAGGCTGATGCGATAAGACAGGAAAGCAGGGCGAAATTCGAACGTATAAGTAAAACACGCGAGCAATATCTACAGCTCAAAACGCAGGGTGAACGGCTTCGCGCGGTTGAAGAAAGCTACAATGCCAACCTGAAGGAGCTTCAGGAAAAACTATCATCTCTTGAGAGCAAAAAGGCGGAGATGGAGAAGCTGAAAACGCAATTGCGGGGCTATGAAGAAGTAAAAGCGGAAAAAGAAAGATACGACAAACTGCAATCCGATTACAAAATGGCTGAATCATTTAAGAAAAACAGGGATAAGCTCCTGTCCGACAGGGATGATTTGGAAAAGGAGATTGCTTCTTACCGTGAAGTTGTCGCGGACTATGATAACATTGTTGAATCATTGGCATCGGCCGGGGATAAACTAACGGCGGTGAAAAATGAAATAGAGGATAAACGTAATGCCGCTACCGATATAAGATCCCGTATACGCTCCCTCACCGATAAACGTTCTGAATTGGAGCTCCAGTTAAATAACATTGAAGAGCTTGGCCCCGATTCTAAATGCGACCGTTGCCTGCGTCCCATGGGCGATGATTACCAATCAATTCACAATCATCTTACAGGCGAAATCAATTCTATATCGGCATCTATCGATAAGTTAGAGCCAGAAATTAAGCAAATCCAGGAGACGTTAGCTGTTTTGCAATCGGAGAGGGAGGATGTGGAGAGCAATCGCCAGAAACTCCTCAATAAAAGGGCAAACATCCAGCAACAGAAGAAGGAACTCGTCAAGTATGAAAAGAACCTGAATGTTATTCTCCAAAGAATCGAGGAGAGCCAAAAGGAACTTTCGGGGCTTGGGGAGATCGAGTACGACGGTCGGAAACATGATGAATTAATCAGCGAATTCAAAAGACTGGCTAAAGTCCGTGATATGTATCTCCAGGTCAAAGCCACTATTGATTCGCTCAAGGACATTCCCGAAAAGATCAAAATCGCGGAAGCCCGAGTTCAAGAAACTTCGGCTGAACTCGAAGATTTGAGAAACCGGGTAAAACAATTGAACTATTCGGAAAGTATTTATAAAGAACTCGAATCCGAAAAAGATAAACACGAAAAGGATTACCATAAAGCCCAAATTACTTTCAAAGAACTCGAAAACGATTACAAATTGCTCAACCAAAAAATGGAGACATTTAAAAACGAGTTAA
>WJIJ01000128.1 GCA_014730345.1 Candidatus Zixiibacteriota bacterium
GCCGCTGGAATATGTGGAGGCATCCCAGTTTACACTGTGATGACCGGCTTGCATGTAACCTTCCACCAGTGTTTCCATCAACTGGCCGGCAAGGTTGTAAACCTTAACGCTGACATTGCCGGATTTGGCTATATCAAAAGTAATATTGGTTTCGGCATTAAAGGGATTCGGGTAGTTCTGGCCCAGAGAGGTAATCTCTGGCAGTATCGCATTACCCCGTTCAAGCCACAAACCCGGTTCATTCCATACAGGCATACCCGGATTATCACCTAAGGGGAACGGGTAGCTGAAATGGAACTCAAAACAGCATTCACTGACATACTGGTCATGCGCCGGTCCAATAGCGAGAGTTAAACCCGCAAGGCTGAAATTTTGTACAGTAGGAGTATAATAATAGTAGTATGTCGTATATGAAGAATTTCCAGGCAGGTCTTGCACCACTTCGCCATGAATGTCGAATCCGGTGATTTGATTCCCGGTAACGCAATCGCCGATTGTGGGATATAACTCTGCGTGAACCGAAACCGGATCATCATCGCAGTTGGTTACTGTCAGCGACCAGTCGATACGTCCGCCTTCATTGGGTACCAGCGGCGAATAATTTTCCATGGAACACTCCATGCAAACCTGGGTGGCGACATAATAGCCAAGGGTATCCGAATAGGTAATATCTCCCCAATCATCCTCAGCGGAAATGTAGTAGGAAACATCGGTGCCCGCCGGTTGACCGGGGATGGTGGCATAGAAGGAATCGGCGGTGTTGTTCATGGCGACCGCGGTGTAACCGGAACCAGCGTCGTAATAAAGGTTGGCGTTTACAATGTAGCCATCGCTGTCGGTAATGATTGCCGATATTTCACATGCTTCGGAGGGCGCGGGGAATTCCGGAACGCGGGTAAGATCGGTAATGACCGGCGGGGTATTGATGAATTCTCCCTGAACTTTCATCAGGAGGAAATCATATGAACCGGAACCGGCGACTATATAATTGTCATCCGGGTCAATCCGTACGCAATTACCATAGTCGTTGGATGTCCAGCCGTATGTGCGGGTCCAGATGCTGTCTCCGCTGGCGTCGGTTTTTATCAGATATATATCATTGCTGGTAGACTGGCTTCTGTAATAACCGGATACGATATATCCGCCGCTCGATGTCTGCATAACGGATTCTCCGCAGTCATACTGCGGGCCGCCGTAGGCACGCGCCCACTCAGTAGTACCGTTCGGGGTGGTTTTCACGATATAAACGTCTGCGTTGCCGTTGTCGTATGCATCGATAAATCCGGTTAAGACATAACCGCCATCCGCTGTCTGGGAAACATCATAAGCCCTGTCATTCCCGCTTCCACCGTATGTGCGGTACCATTCCTGCCCACCGCCGGAGTTGGTCTTTATAAGATAAGCGTCCATTTGACCCGCGCCGTATGATCTGGTCATTCCCGCCAGAATAAAACCTCCATCGGAAGTTTCCTTGACGGAAAAAGCGAAATCATCGTAACTACCGCCGTAGTTGCGCGCCCATAACTGGTTGCCGTTCACATCGGTTTTTATCAGGTATGCGCTGATATCGCCGGAACCATAAGAATCATATCCGGCTACAACAAATCCGCCATCGGTGGTCTCAACAACAGAATGTCCGTAGTCTTCACCGCTACCGCCGAATGTCCTGGTCCATTGGGCGTTTCCATTCGAATCAGTTTTAACCAGGTAAACATCAAGAGCAGGAGCGGCGCCGGAGCAACCGGCAATTATATATCCGCCGTCACTGGTCTGCTTAACCGATTCGCCCTGCTCGTAATCGGCCGTTCCGTAAGTGCGGGTCCAGAGCGTATCGCCATCGGCGTCGGTTTTAACAAGATAAATATCGTAATAACCGGCTCCAAAGGATTGTGTTGAGCCACAGATAATGTAGCCGCCGTCATCGGTAAAATCGACCGAGGTTCCGTCTTCGATACTCCCTCCGCCATAGCTTCGGGTCCATAAAGTATCGCCCGGGTCGGCGAATGATAATGGAATACTCAGGATAAAAATCAATACAGTGAAAATCGCTAACCTCTTCATCTCGGGTCCTTTCTTTTTAATTGTTGATAATAATGGTTTTAACTGCCGGATACAGATTATCCGGCAGGGGGAATTTCTTTTATTTCAGCAGGTTCATCTTTTTCACATCTGTGAAATCACCGGCGATTAACATGTAGAAGTAAATACCGTTACTAATAATACTATAGCTGTCGCTGTTAAAACTCTCGCTCCTGTTCTTTTGCCTGGGATATTTGGCATCCCTCTTGCCTTAATATCAAGTAAGATTTAATTCGATTGAATTAACTTTCTCACTTGACCCGGCATTGGCAATTATTCCCTGGCGTTTATCACCTCCCTTTATGAAAAAGGTCATCGCAAGTATATAAATGTGAAAGAACGTCTACTTGATGATATGTTTTTTCATAGATATTTAGTTGAGCATACGGCCTGTAAAAAGCGCATTAAACGGAATTATTTTCCAGCTGTCCATTAGTAGTGACTTAAAGTATTTATATAATACGTAGATTAAAACAATATTAAAGCTGAGTTAATTGGATATTAATTTACATCGCGTCTTTTGTCAGAGCAATGTTGCTCCTTGATCGAAATTTTTGTAAATGAATCTTATTAGTAAAAATAACTTTGCTGAGGGTACTCAATGCAAAATACAACCTCCGGCTTTCGCCGGAGGCTGTCAACTAAGGAATTAGCAGTAAAGAGAAGAGATTATTTTACCAGGGTCATTTTCTTAACCTGGTTGAAATCTCCCGCGGTCAAACTGTAGAAATAAACGCCGCTGGAATATGTGGAGGCATCCCAGTTTACACTGTGATGACCGGCTTGCATGTAACCTTCCACCAGTGTTTCCATCAACTGGCCGGCAAGGTTGTAAACCTTAA